>CAJWWA010000075.1 GCA_913048495.1 uncultured Halieaceae bacterium | reverse complement strand
GGGTGCCCATCAGCGGCCGCCATTCGACCATCGAAAGCCCGCTTCCCGTCAGGCGCGTCACTCCGCCGATCAGCACCATTACGCCGACCAGCGCGGCCATGGCGAGGTAGGCCGCGGACCAGCCGCTCGCATCGGCGATGTACAGCGCCCCGGCGCCCGCCACCAGCAGCGCGACCCGGTAGCCGAAGATATAGCCGGCGGAGAGCGCGCCCTGCTCCTCGTCCGGCGCCGACTCGATGCGGAATGCGTCCAGCGCGACGTCCTGGGTCGAGGAGGAGAAGGCCACCAGCACCGCCGCCGCGGCAATCGGCAGCAGGGAGGCGGCCGGGTCGAGCTGGCTCATGGCGGCGAGGCCCGCGGCGATGCCGAGCTGGCCGAGAAGAATCCACCCCCGGCGCTGCCCGAGGAGGGCCGTCAGCAGCGGCAGGCGCACCCGGTCCACCACCGGCGCCCAGAGCACCTTGAGGGAATAGGTCAGGCCGACCCAGGCAAAGAAGCCGATGGCGGTCCGGGCCACGCCCTCGTCGCGGAGCCAGGCCGTGAGCGTGGAGAAGACCAGCAGGAAAGGCAGGCCCGCCGAGAAGCCGAGCAGGCTGATGACCAGCACCGGCTTGCGCGAGTAGACCCGCAACGCGTCACCCCAGCCGGGCGCCGGCCCGCCCACGCTACCCATTGCGCGCAGCCCGCATCGCCAGCGCCTCGCGGTACAGCGCCATGTCCCGGGCATGCCAGGCCTCGACCTCGGCGCGGAAGGCCTCGTCCTCGATGTACGGACCGCGACTGCCGTGGCCGTGGTCCTGGTTAGCGTTGACATTCTGTGGCGCTACCGGGGGCTGCGCCCCGGCGAGGAAATGCTCGGAGAAATGCCGCACGTCCTCGGCGTAGTGCTCGGTGATACCCACGAAATCGAAGCGCGAGAGCGGGAACCCCCAGAGGAAAGCGCTGTAGATGTTGCGCAGCTCCGGCCCGAGACAGAAACGCTCCAGGGTCCAGCGTTCCTCGACCACCTGCCGGTGAAGACGCCCCGCGTCCAGGGGGTTATAGCTCCGGTACCAGTAGTGGTAGTGCGAGGCCAGCCGCTCCACGGGGTCGCGCAGCCAGACCACGAAATGGCGCCCCTCGCGCGCCGGCAGTAGCGCGTACTTGAGGGGCAGGAAGTGGCCGTGGATACAGCGCGCCGCCTGAACCCGCGGTGGCGGCGCGGCGTGGCGCAGGCAGCCGGCCAGCGCGCGCAGCCGCCGCGCGGCCACGGAGCGGTTGATCGGCCGGTCCCGGTAGTCGCGCAGCAGCTCGTCGCCATACACTGCCTCGAGCAGACCGAGGAAGCTCGTCCCCGCGGTCTTCGGCAGGTGCAGGGAGATCAGCACGCGGGCTCCACCCGGCTGGCCGCGAAGCCCGCGAGCAGGTCTGCCGCGCGTTCCCAGTCCACGGGGGCCGGCGTTTCCGGGTAGCGCGAGAAGTCCTCGGGGAAGAGCCGGTCCCGCCCGAACCAGCGCCGCGCAACGGCGGCGTTGCCGGCCGCGAAGGCCGCGTAGAACTCCTCGGCCTCCGCCCGCGGCGGCAGCACGCTGGCGCCGGTCCCGTGAGCCTGGAGATAGGCGGCGAGGGCATCGCGGGTCGGGCGGTGCCGGTCGCGACTCTCGCGATCGCCAGCGCAGCACTCATTGAAACGCAGCAGCGCGGCCTGGGCCGGGGCCGACAGCGCCGTGTTGACGGGTTCCGGCAGCGCCAGGTCGAGAAGCGGCAGACCGGCAAACTGGCAGAAGTCGCTGACCACGTCGCCACCGTGTAGCACGCCGCGGTCGTAGAGACAGGGATGCACCGCCACCTCGCCGAACGCGTCCGCCCAGCGTCCGAGCAGCGCCTCGAAGTCGAAGTACGGGGGCGGGCTGCGCCGCGGCCGCCGCACGTTGGCGATGGGCAGGATCGTGGGCGGGATGAACCCGGCGCGCAGCTTCTGGCTGTAGAAGCTGAGGGCGAGTTCGTCCTGGCGCCGCAGGTACACCCGCACCTGGATGTCGTCGAACAGGGGCGCCAGGAACGCCGCCAGCCCGGCGACCTGCGCGGGCTCCAGCAGCCGGGAGTGGAAGTGCTCCGACGAGATCACGAAGACGTCCGCCCTGCAGTTGGCGACCTCCGCCGCGAAGGCCTCGAGGAAGGCGGCCCGCCAGCTGGCCCGCGCCGCCTCGTCGTCCAGCCCGTGGAGCCGCGTGTAGTCGTCGCTCTCGCCGGGGTCCATGAACGCCGCGGCGAGGGCCCGGTTATTGCCGTGCCCGGCGCTGCTGCAGCAGTGAACACCGGACCGGGCCAGTTCCCCGGCACCCCGCGACAGGTAGGCCTGCAGGGAGCTGGACCCGGTCTTCTCGGTGCCGATGTGAAGGACGGCGCGCACGGCTCAGAAACCCGGTCTGATCGGGCGGACGCTGTCAGGCAACGCGTTCACGGGTAACGGCTCTCATGCGGAAAAGACTTCCCGGGCGTAGTACCCCTTGTCGAAGACCCACTGGTACTTGCGATAGACGAGGGGCTCGAGGTCGCGGGTCAGGTAATCGTGGTAGTCGTGGCGCTGCGTGGTGTTGACCGCTTCGGCCCGGAAGGGTGCGGCGAAACAGTCCGCGCAGCCGAGCGCGATGGACGAACCCAGCGCCTCCTGGCGGACGACCAGGAGGTTGTCCGGGACGAAACCGTCGACGGTGTAGTAGTCGCGGAAGTCGAACCACCAGCGGGACGCGGCCACGAAGGCGGGGAAGTCGCCGGCGAGCGCCAGTTCCTGCGCGCGGCCGCTGTCCCAGGGGTGGCCCTTGCGCAGGTAGTGGTAGCGGGAGACCTCCATGGCGTAGGGGTTGCGCACCATCACCAGCACCCGGCGGAAACGCGCGACCCGGTGCGGCAGGTCCTGCGCCTCGAACCAGGCGTCCACCGTCGCCAGGTTCTGGTGCCGCCGCCCGGTGACCACGCGCACGCCCTCGCGCCCGGCGAGATCGCCCTCGTGCCCCGCCTGCACCGCGTAGTAGACGGGCGCGCGAAGGCTCCGCGTCAGCGCCTCGCTGACCGCCATGCCCGCCGTTTTCGGGACATGGAGAAACAGCAGTTCATCGTTGAAAACCACGTCGCGGCAACCCCAGGAATCGTTGAGCGGCGCCCGGCAGGTGGGCCCCCGGACAAGTCGCGAAGTGTACCACCGGCGCGGAAAGAGCGGCCAGCGGCGGGGACAGGCACGGAGCCGGCGGGTACACTGCGCCCATGATCGATCACGCCACCATCGCCGCGGCCATCGCCGGTTTCACCACGGACGGGGACCGCTGGCGGGCCGTGCCGGCGTCGGAGTTCGCAGCCAACGGCATCACCGCGGAGGGTGACCCTGGGCAGGTGGCAGTCTATCTGCGCGACGGCATTCGCGATGCCCGGGTGACCCTGGTCCCGCCCCCGCCCGGCGGCGGGCAGGCCCGGGTCTTTATCGGCAACAACCTTCGCGGCACGCTGCGGGCTGCCCTGCGCTGCGATGGCAGCACGCTCTACCTCGGCGACAACTGCAGCTTCAACGAGCTGACCATCCGCTGCCGCCAGCCCGGCGACCTGATTGCCTGCGGCAATGACGTCGCCGTGACCGGGCCGGGGACCTGGGTCTCCGGCCTGGAGGCGGCCCCCGGCCGGCCGGCCCTGGTCGTCGGCGACTGCTGCCTGCTCGCCGCGGGTGTCACACTGCGCAACAGCGACGGGCACCCGGTGCTGGACCGGGCGAGCGGCGAGATCACCAACGTACCGGCCCGCGGGATCCTCATCGAGCCGCACGCCTGGCTCGGCGAGCGCAGCGCGGTCCTCAAGGACGTCACCATCGGCGCCTTCGCGCGGGTCGGGTTCGGCAGCGTGGTGACGCGGGATCTGCCACGCTACGCCGTTGCCCAGGGTGTACCCGCGACGTTCCGCGTGGACAGCGGCCGCTACTGGGCCTGGGACGCGACCGAAACCGGCAGGACGCGGGCCGCCGAATTCCTCGAGCGCTTCCCGCCCGAGGCGGACGCACCGACAGGCAACTAGCCGGCGGCGGCCTCGCGCAGCGGCGGCGGCAGGTCGCGGCGGAGCATGGCTTCCGCCTGGCCGCGGCTGAAGTGGGCGGCCAGCCAGTCACCGTAGTGCGCCATTCGCGCCTCCAGCGCCTCGGTGCCCTCGATGATGCCGGTGATGGCCCCGGCGACCGCCGGCGCACCGTCCGCCACCCAGAGCACCTCGTGGGCATCGGGGATACCTTCGGCGCCTACGGGCGTCGTGACCAGGGGCACGTTGTGCTGCACCGCCTCGATGACCTTGCCCTTCACACCGGCCCCGTAGCGCAGGGGCACGACCGCCAGCCCCACCTGCCGGTAGAGTGCGGCGAGTTCCTCATCGCTCACGTAGCCGTGCACGGTGACCTGCGCTGAGGCCAGCGCCTGCACCTGTTCACCGGGGTTGGAGCCGACGAGATGGACGTGCACGTCCCGGCAGGATGCGTTCACCAGGGGAAGGACCTCGGTCACCAGCCAGCGGGCCGCATCGACGTTAGGCGGGTGGTTGAAGCCACCCACGAACAACAGGTGCCTGGGCAGCGACGGCGCGTACGACGGCAATAGCCGGTCCGGCAGCGCATAGAGCGGCACCGTGCGCAGCACGGACCCGGGCCGCTCGCGTTCGATCTCGGCGATCTCCACCGCCGAGAAGTAGTAGATCCGGTCCACCTGCTCGAACACGGCGTACTCGCGCCTGCGCCAGCTTGCGGCCGACTTCTCGAGTTCCGGGTCGGCGAGCACCGCCGCCTCGCGCTGGATGCGCAGGTAGTGCAGGTCGTGGCCGAAGAAGCTGACGGTTGGCCGCGGGGACAGCTTCGCGAGGTGGGGCAGGAACTGCTCCGCCACGTGCGGCCGGTGCAGGAAGATCTCGTCGATGTAGGGCGCATGCTCGCTGAACCAGCCATCGAGGTTCCGCGCGATGGACTCGCCGACGAGCACCTCGATCCCGAGCTGCTGCAGCGCCTGCGTGTAGGGCTGGTGCGGGAAGAAGTTCGCCCCCATGAACTGCACCCGGTAGCCCATGGCCAGCAGCAGCTGCAGGTAGAGGAAGGTCGAGCGCGAGCCGGCATCCTTGTCGTGGTGCGGCACGTAGTGGTCGATGACCAGTACGCAGCGGCGTCGGACCGACCGGTCGCGGGCCCAGGTGACGTGCACCGCATTCTCGAAGTGCTCCGCCGCCAGCACGGCCTGCCACTTCTCGGCGAACACGGCCTGGTTGCGCACCTGGTGCTGCTTCACCCCGGCGGTGAGGTCCGTCCCGTTGCTCACGCCCTCGAAATGGAAGATCCGCGAGGCCGGCTGGTAGACCACGCGATAGCCCGCATCGCGGACCGCCAAGCACAGGTCCGCGTCCTCGTAGTAGGCGGGGACGAAGCGCTCGTCGAAGCCGCCCAGCTCCTCCCAGAGCGAACGGCGCACGGCCAGGCAGGCGCCGGAGACGTAGTCCACGTCCTTGCGGTAGTTGTAGGCGGGCTTGTCCGGGTCGTCGCCGCGGCCGAAATTCCAGCCCGAGGCGTCGCGCCAGAGAATCCCGCCCGCCTCCTGCAGCTTGCCGTCGCCGAAGAGCAGCATGGGGCCTGCCGCGCCGACATCAGCCTCCTGGAACACCGCGAGCAGCGGTGCCAGCCAGCCGGCCGTGACGGCGGTATCGTTGTTGAGCAGGAGCACGATGTCGCCCCGGGCCTCCCGCGCCGCGCGGTTGCAGTTGCGCAGGAAGCCGACGTTCTCCCCGCGCACAACCGTCACGCCCCGCATCCGCTTTTCCAGCGTGGTGGTGAGGTCGTCGGAGCCGTCGTCCGCAACGATGACCTCGACGGGGGTATCGTCCAGGTGATCGCGCAGGGCCTTCAGGCAGTGCGCGGTCACCCGGTAGTCGTTGTACACGGGCACGATAATCGAGACCCGGGGCCGTTCGTGCTCGGGGAAGGCTAGCGTCAGCGTATCGAGGTCCGGATCCAGGGCTTTCGGGTCGAAAACCAGCCGCTCGCCGGCCTGGTCCGGGAAGCGGGCGTGAATCCAGACGCGCAGGTCCTCCGGCGAGCTGCGGAAGAACACGCTCGCGGCGCGTTTCAGCCGCGGCCAGCTGAAGCTGCGGGCCGAGCCGGCGGGGTTCCGCGCCACGTAGCGCAGCACGTCCGAAGCCATGGCCAGGCGGCTGGGCCGGGCCTCGGGCCCGGGCAGGTCGAAGTCCTGCGCGTGCCCCCGCGCGGCGATCAGCACGTTGTCGTAGCTGGTGGCGGTGCCGTGGCGGCCGGTCAGCAGCTTGTAAACACGGGACAGCTGGCGCTGGATACGGCCGAGCGGCGAGGCCTCGAAGGCCTGCAGGTTGCTATAGGCCTCGCTGAGCGTATAGAACAGGTAATCGGCTTTTTCCTGCAGGGCGTCGTGCGCCGCCTGCAGCTCCGCCCGCTGCTGCTCCAGTGCCCGGTGCTGCCCGGCGAGCGTATCGTAAGCCTCGACCTGTGCACGGTGGGCGCCCGCCAGGGCCTCGTGGTCGGCTTCCAGTGCCTCGTGCACACCCTGCAGCCGGGCATGGGCGCCACGCTCCTGCTCGTGGGCATCCACCAGCGCCGCGTAGTCGCGTTCCGTCGCCCGCAGCCGATCCAGCGCGTTGTCCCGCTCGCCGGTGCGCTCCTCGACCAGCGCCTCCGCCTCGAGGCGCGCGTTGCCGGTCTCGACGACCTCGGCCAGCGGAGCAAGGGCCTCGGCGTAATCACGGAGCCGCGGCAACAGCGACGGCGAGGGCGGCGGTATGGCCGCGCGGGGGCCGCCGGCACAGAGGTTCTCGCAGTACTCGGCGAGCAGCGTCTGCTCGTAGGTCTGCAGGGCGCGCTCGGCGGCAGAGAACTGGTCGCCGGCGGCCGCATGGCGCAGCCCGGGCAGGAACAGCTCTTCCGCTGCGGGGGCAGCTAGCGGCACACCGAGCCCGGCAAGCCGCTCGAGCATCCGCTCCAACTCCGCCGGGTCCGCCGCGATGGCATCGTAAGAGATGCAGACGTGCGGCAGGTTGGCGAGGGCCTCCAGGGCGCAGCGATTGTAGTGCTCCCAGAGCGACAGGCCGTAGCCCAGCGGGAACGCGTTGCGCCGCCGCAGCGAGTCCGCCACCGCGAGGGGGTTGCGGTACACGTAGAGGATGACCGTGTCACTGCCCGCCCAGGCGGGCCAGGTGAGGCAGAGCCGGGGGTCCTTGAGGAAGGTGCCCGCGCCGGCCTCCGCGGACGCAGCCAACGCATTGTTCACCGCGGCCACCGACGGGCCGCCGCGACCGAGCGGTGACTCCGGCGGCTGGAACCAGCTGGCGCCGGCCGCGTCCAGGAGCGCGTCGTTAGCCTCGACCAGGTCCCGCCGCTCGTAGAAACCAAGCGGGTTGTCGGCCTGCGCCGCGAGCATGTCGTCACCACGGCCGGCGTGAAGCCCGGCCGCGTCGAGTGCACGGGCCACCAGTGACGTCCCCGACCGGTGCATGCCGAGGACCAGCACTTGGGGTTCAGTCATCGAGCGGCTCCGCCCCCGTCATTGATAGGGCGCGAAGAGTTCCTCCAGCGCATCGCCATCGACAAAGGCGTCGTCGGTGATGCCGAAGCTTGCCGATACGGCCTTGGAGGCGAGCTTGCGATGTTCGGCGATGAGGTCCTGCATGATGGCACCGCGCACCTCCTCATAGGACTTGTAACCCGACTCACGGATACCGTCCAGGCGGATGATGTGCACGCCGAACTGCGAGTCGGTGACCTCGGAGTAACCGCCGACCTCGTCGATGGCGAAGAGCGCCTCGGAGTAAGGTGGCGTGATCCCCGGGTCGCCGAAGCGGATCCACTTGTCCAGGGAGCCACCGCGCTTCGATGAGCCGGGATCACCGGAATACTCTTCCACGTAGGCCTCGAAATCAGCACCTGCGCGCAGTTCCTCCAAAAGGCGCTGCGCCTTCTCGCGCAGTGCCGTCCGGTCCGGGCCCGGCGCCTGGGCCAGCAGGATATGGCTGGAGGCCCGGGTCTCGGGAATCGTTGCGTACTCGTCCTTGTGGGTCTTGTAGCGCTCTTTGGCGAGGGCTTCCAGGTCGGGTAATTCGTAGTTCGCCAGAGCGCGCTTGAAGGCGAACTCCTGCTTGACCTTGTCCAGGCGCGACTGCAGGTCGCTGTAGCCGGGATCGCCCGGGCCGACCTTTTCCGCCTCGGCCACCAGCTTGCGGTTGATGACCAGCTCGTTGATCAGGGCAAAGCGATCGCCGCGGTCGCGGGCTGCGGCGTTGCGTATCTTGTCCGGCGTGCTCGCAAGGATCTCGGCGAGCTCGTCGTGGGTAATGGTTACCGGGCCGTCGGAGATCACCACCTCGTCGTCGGCGGTGGCGGCCGGGGGGCTAACCAGGGAAGTGGTAAGAAGGGCCAGGCAGATGGCGCCCAGCGTGCCAGGAATCTGCTTCAACATGGGTATCCAGGATGTTTGCTTAACTCAGGACAAAAAAAACCGGCGCCCCGGGAGGGGCGCCGGTTCGTTCACACGAACGCCTCGGCTTAGCTGCCGCTGACGAAGCTGTGTGCCACGATACGGCCGTAGGACGCATCGGGGTTGGCTGCGACGTTACGCTCCCAGGCCGCGAAGCCGATGATCGGCGTGTTCGGCGTGAGGGAGGTGGCGCAGCTCTTCTGGGCCAGGATCTGCGGCGCACTCCGCGCAGACGGCGTACCGCTGACCGGCGTGTCGCTGGTGCCGAGGCCGGTGTCGGTCGAAGCGACCCAGTCACAGATCGAA
Source organism: uncultured Halieaceae bacterium (assembly GCA_913048495.1). Taxonomy (GTDB): domain Bacteria; phylum Pseudomonadota; class Gammaproteobacteria; order Pseudomonadales; family Halieaceae; genus Pseudohaliea. The sequence goes on along the minus strand of CAJWWA010000075.1, from coordinate 3,571 downwards.
CCGCCGGAGCTCACCGAGAGGCTCAGCCAGCCGTAGGGCTGGGCGAGATCTGCGGAGATGTCGGTGTCAGACGTACCCAGGACGCTGTTGCCGCCGAAGGTAATAACGTTGACTTCCTTCTCCAGGACCACCTGCGGCACGGAGCCGGGCGGGGACGGAGAAACAACCAGGCTCTCGTCGGGATCTTCGCCCTGGAATTCCTCGCGGTTCCAGGCGGCGATGTCTGCCACGACCGGCAGGTCGCGGAAGTCACAGATCACCGGCACCGGCGCATCACCGGAGCTCCAGCCGCTCAGTGCCGCCAGAATGTCAGCACCCTGCGTAGCCGGGTCGAGTGCACCGATCGTCGTCGGGCGGACGCAAGAGAGAGACTCAAGCTGCAGCGAGGCTACGTAGCCGGGCTGGTGCAGCATGGTGTACTGGCCGGGCAGGGTAACAACCCAGTCCAGCGCCGCGCCGTTGGCTTCGTTCGCGGTCCACTCGTTGATCAGGGCGGCTACACCGAGGACGTCGCCCTGGCGAAGCAGGTCGTAACGACCGCGGGTGCCGTCGACCGGGGAACCACCGTCGAGGTCCGGGAAGTCGAAGCCGTCGAGGTCACCGGACAGCCAGCCGAACTGCTGGTTGGTGATGGCCGACTCTTCCAGGTGACCCTGGATGTGAACGGCGTTGTCACCGAACTCAACGCCGGAGGCGTTGTCGCGAATGAAGTAGGAAACCTTCAGGACGTTGTCCGAATCTTCATAGGCCGAGGACAGCTCATCAGAGGTGCTGTCATCGTCGTCCAGGTCGAGGATGTCGGTCGCCCACGTCAGCGCAGGGTTCTCGACGCCCTGACGGGTGGAGGTGCCGTCAGCGAAGAAGTTGCCACGAACCATCTGGCAGGACAGCGGCGTGAGAGCCGGGTCGCTGCCTGCACCGCTGTGCTTGGCAGCGATGGCGATGGGCTGGGTTTCGGTAACCGTCTGACCCATGGCAATGATTTCGACGTAGCCGGTCTCCGCACCTTCGCGGAAGATTTCCGGCATGGTCAGCTTGCCGCCGGAAGTGGCCGGAACCGTACAGGTCGTGTCGTCAGCAGACCAGGAAATAGCGCCGTTCTCGTCGTCGGACAGGAAGCCCGCGTAAACGTCGTGCGGGGACATGACGATGTTGAAGTCAAGGGCGTCCATCGAGTCTTCTGCACGACGGAAGCGGAACTTGACGACCTGCGTCTTGTCGCTGGTGTTAACGATGTGGATGCCGGTGATCCAGTCGTCGGCAACCGTGTAGTACGGCACCAGCGCGAGATCGCCCAGCGCGTTGTTGGCAACGGCAGGGTGCGCCGATGCAACGTTAGAGTACCCGGCAGTTGCTGCTGCTACCGCAGCGGCGATGCCCAAGGGCTTAAAGTTGCTTTTCATGAGGAGACTCCTAATGTCTGAAACACACAACCATCTGGTTAATGCTAGCGCTATTATTGCTAGCTGCAGCCAGCTGTCAACCTAACAGCCAAAGCTACAAGTTAGCGCTGAACCACCACTCACCATCAACGTAGACCCACCGCTCATGAATGACTGAAGGCACAGCACCGATTGCTGCCGAAGCTGCCGAGGTATGTTTGACGGGTTTGGACATGACCCTTGCCGCCACACTCGCTACAGCTGCCCGGGCATCATAGGTAAGGAATTCGACACCTGTCAACTGCCAGTCCACCATGTAGGAAAACTTGTGGCGGTACAGGGCCTTGGGAAACACTTCTCGGTAGGCGGGTGAAGTGTAGGTCCAGGCGGTGTCGAAGTCCCGCTGCTCCAGCGCCCGCCAGCGCGCTTCGGCCCGTTCGAGCAGCCGCGCCTTGCGCACCTCGGTCAGCTGCGGGCCGCCGGCACAGGCGGCCAACAGGGCCGCTAGCAGTGCCACCGCTGCACCGCGGAAAATGTACCTACTGGTTCCTAACATATTAATATTCCTGGGTTTTTTGAAGGCCGGGGAGTATACCTGAGTCGTCCGTCCGAAGGAACGGGGGTCGGCCCCGCGCCCGAGCCGCCGGGGCCACGCGGTGGCCCCGGCGCCCTCTGCCAGGGGCGCTCGGATTTCCCGCCCGTTCCGGAATCGCCCGATCGACGGCGATTCCCTTGAAAATGCCTCGCGAGGGCGTCTGAGGCGGTGATTTATTCCACAGGACCCGGCCGGAAATAGTACCGAAGATTCTCCGGCTATTTGCTGCCCGATGAGACGGCGGCGGGCTGTTCCTCGATCAGTTCCATGAACCGCACCTTGGCGCGCATCTCCTCGCTCACCTGCCGCAGCTCGTCTTCCGTGTAAAGCGCCCGCGGCGTGATGATGACCAGCAGCTCCGTGCGGCGGTTCTCCAACGAGGTCGTGCCGAAGAGCGCCCCGATACCGGGAATATCCCGAAGCAGCGGTACGCCGGACTCCCCGGAGCTCGCGTTCTCGCGGATCAGGCCGCCGAGCACGACCGATTCGGAGGAGCGCACGGCCACCCGGCTCCTGATGGAGCGCTCGAGGAAGGACCGCTGGTCGGTTGCCGAGTCCACCGGGCCGACGTCGGTGACCGACTGCTGCACGTCCATGGTGACGAGGCCGCCGGCGTTGACGGACGGGGTCACGATCAGGCTCACCCCCGTGTTCTTGAAGTTGATGTTCTGCACCGAGTTGCCGCCGTTGGTGATCGTCGTGCCTAGCAGCACCGGGACCTGGTCTCCCACCTGGATCTCGGCGGTGTGGTTGTCCAGCACCATGACCGACGGCGTGGAGATCACGTTGATCAGGGAATCCTCGCTGAGGGCGTTGAGCACCGCGGTGATGTCCTTGGCGCTGTTGGTCACCGTGTAGGAAAAGCCCGGTGCCCTTGCCGTCGGCGTCCCGGACTCACCCACGAGTTGACCGAAGCCCTCGTAGGCCGCATCCAGCCCCTTGCGGAAAGACCACTCCAGTCCGTAGCGCAGCTCGTCGGTGAGCGTCACCTCGAGGATGCTTGCCTCGATGATCACCTGGGTAGCCACCACGTCGAGCTGCTTGAGCGCGGTCTCGATGGCGCGGGAATCCCCTTCATCCCCGCCATGAAAGACGGTCAGCCCGCCGCCCGGCATGCGACAGAAGCGGACAAGAAACCAGTCCGGCCATCAGCACGGTTTTAATGAGACTCTTCAGTAAGAGCATATGTGTCCCCATGACTCTTGTTTACATTGTTCTTTTTTGACCCCGGCATCAGGAACAGGCAAGTGAGAATATCAGTTGAGCCTAAACCGCCAATCCTCTCACCATAACCGAGACAGTTAACATACCGCCAATCGTTGGCGTAATGACTGATTTGACTTTGGGCTCCACAGCTCAGCTTCTTGAAAAACAACTCGATTTTCAGGTGTATTTTTACGCCGAACCGTTTCTAAGGTTGAGATCTGTTGCATCACGTGCCAACAAATGCCTTCAATTTTTTCAGAATCTATTTTGATACCACCTTGTTCAATTAACCTATTGCCTTCAGATATGCTTGCAATCATCTTGGCGTCCTTTAGAAGATTTACTAAAAGAATAGAATCGCCTTCTATATCTACCTGAATGCTTTCTA
>CAJWWA010000074.1 GCA_913048495.1 uncultured Halieaceae bacterium | reverse complement strand
GCGGAGGGGGTGGGATTTGAACCCACGGTACGCTCGCGCGTACACCTGATTTCGAGTCAGACCCGTTCGACCACTCCGGCACCCCTCCGTGAGATCCCGCGACGGGGCCGCGATTCTACCAGCCCGGGTTCGGCCCTGTCTCCCCCGCAGGCCCGCGAAGCGTCGCGAGGGGCACAGCGGGCCGGCACCAGCGTACGGGACCCTACTGGTAGTAGTAGACCACCTTCCCGTAGCCGGGGGAGGTGCTCATGTTGGCCTCGAACAGCGCCCGCTTCCCGCCGCCGGAAGACAAGGAGGGCATCTTGTAGGTACAGGTGTTCGAATGTGAGGACTGGTCCGGGGCGATCGCGGAACCGTGCCAGGAGATACCGATCTTCATCCGCTCTGCGCAGCTTGTCTCGCCCGCCTGCGGGCCGCTGAAGCTGATTGCGGCCAGCGCGTCACGGTTCACATCGGGCACAGAGGTCCCCCGGACGCTCATGCCGATTGTCACCTCGTCACCCGAACAAAGTGTCTTTGGGGGTGCGGTCCAGGTAATGGTGTAGCTTGTCTGGTGACCATAGAAATCCCCGCCGTGGGTGACGCTGTGCTCACCGGCACCCTCGGACACACTGGCCTTCTCACCCAGCACGTAGAGCCGCTCGACACCGGCAAACCGCACGCAGCGGGCGGGGTCATAGGCGGCGCTCTTGGTAGGCGCAGGATCTCCACCGCCGCCAACCGGTAGCGGCGCGAGCTGCTGCAGTTCCGCAATCTGCGCTTCGAGCGCCTTCCACTCGCGGTCGAGTTCTCGATTCCTCGCCTTCAGCCGGGGAATCTCCTGCTCCATATCGGCCTGGAACCGGTTGGCGCTGGCGACGACCTCGCGCATGGTCTCGCGCAGCTCAGCCTCGTCATAGGGGCGGCCCAGATTGATCGCAGCCTGGAGCAGAAGAATCCGGTACGCGCGCGCGGCTTCCTCGCGAGTGGCCAAGTGATGGCTGAGGTCGAGAGGTCCGCCAGCCCCCGTCACCAGCACAGAGTAGATACGGCCGGATGACAGCAAGCCCTGGATCATCGATAGCTTTTCGCTGTTGAAATCCATCTTCGTCTTCAGTTCGACCTGGCGATCCCGCAGGCTCTGGATCACGTCGTCAGTACCTGGGGCAGCGGTCGCGGCTTGCGCCAGTGGCACAAGAAACAGAAGAAACCACACACAGCGGCGGATAACCGTCTGGGAATGCCTCGTGGTTCTGCTCATGGCTACCTCCTGTGCGCGCCCACACAAGCGACCCTGTACTCCACTCCAAGTCTAGCCCGCGGGGTTCCGGGGGCAAGCCCTGGGCCGAGACATTTTGTCGCACACCCGGCGTTCCCAGATAACTCCCGGCGCGTTGCAGCTTGCAGGCTCAGCTGCCAGCCCGTTAGGCTTCAACGGCGACACAACGCGTCCAGCCGCCGGGCCGGTGCGTAGTTAACTGAAAACAATAAGACGAGTAGACAGCCATGGAAGAGATCCCGGCGACCGCTCCGCGCCCCGAAGCCAACCCATACCGCAGCACGGCGGCCTGCTGGTATGCGTTGGGGCTGCTGACCATCGTATACACCTTCAACTTCATCGACCGGCAGCTGCTCGCGATTCTGCAGGAGGCGATCAAGGCGGAGCTGTCCCTGTCGGACAGCCAGCTCGGGCTGCTCACGGGCTTTGCCTTCGCGATTTTCTACGTCACCGCGGGCATACCCATCGCCCGCTGGGCGGACCGGAGCAACCGGCGCAACATCGTGGCCCTGTCGCTGTTTATCTGGAGCGGGATGACGGCGCTCAGCGGCTACGTACAGAACTTCCTGCAGCTGCTGCTGGCGCGCATCGGCGTCGGCGTCGGCGAGGCCGGGGGCAGCCCGCCCTCGCACTCGATGATCTCCGATATCTTTCCGCCGAACCGGCGCGCCACGGCCATCGGCTTCTACTCCATGGGCGTGAACATCGGCATCCTCTTCGGCTTCCTCGCCGGGGGCTGGCTGAACGAGTTCTTCGGCTGGCGCGTCGCCTTCCTTGTCGTCGGTATCCCCGGGGTCGCCCTCGCCCTGCTCCTGCGGCTCACCCTGCGCGAGCCGATCCGCGGCCTGCACGACAACACGAGCGCCAACCCGGACCCGGTGCCGTTCCGGGAAGTGCTCCAGGTGCTTCGCACGCGCCGTACGTTCATCCACATGGCGCTGGGCGCGGGCCTTAACGCCTTCTGCGGATACGGCATCGCCAACTGGACCGCCTCCTTCATGATCCGCAGCTACCAGATGCCGACCGGGGAACTGGGCACCTGGCTGGCCGCGATCATCGGCCTCGGCGGCGCCGCGAGCGTGTTCCTGGGGGGTATGCTCGCCGACCGGCTCGCGCCGAGGGATCAACGCTGGTACACGTGGGTGCCATGCATTGCCGGCTTCGTTGCCGTTCCATTCATGGCCGCGGTCTACCTGGTCGACGGCCCCTACCTCGCCCTCGGCATGTCGATCATCCCCGGGCTGCTGTTCCAGACCTATCTCGGCAACACCATCGCCACGACCCACGCCATCGTCGGCCCACGCATGCGTGCGACCGCCTCGGCGCTACTCTTCCTGGTGATCAACATCATCGGGCTGGGCGCCGGCCCCTACACGGTGGGCCTGGTCAGCGACCTGCTGGCGCCGACGTTGGGCAGCGAGTCGCTGCGCTACGCGATGCTCTACGTGCTGCCGCCGGTGATGACCTGGTCGGCCGTGCACTTCTGGCTGGCGGGGCGGAGCCTGCGCGAGGACCTGGCGGCGGCGCCCGCCTAGGCGTTTCGGGGGCTGGAAGCGCCCCGCCCGGCCCTCAGCCACCCGCGGCGAGCGGCGGAACGACGTGGGGGACCTCGTTGTCACCCGCCCAGCCGTTGATCGGTTCAAGATACTCGTCCTCGATCCGAGCCAGCTCGGCGCGCAGCGCGCTCCACTGTGTTTCGAGGTCCGCCAGGCGCTCCCGCGCGCCGCCGGTGACCGGCGCGCCGCCGTCCTCGACCACGTCCAGGAGGTGTCGCAGCTGCCCGTCGAGTTTCATCACCCAGGCGTCCTCGTCCTCGAAGGTCTCGATGCGCAGCTCGGTCACTTCCGCCTCCCAGGCATCGATGGTCTCGATAGCCGCCGCACCCCACTCCGCAAGCGCCGGGTCAGCGTGATCGGCGAGCAGCGCCCGCACCTGCCCGCGCGCCTCGCGGGCGCCATCCAGGGCGCCGAGGACGGCTTCCAGCATGGCGGCGATGCGCGTCTGCATCGCTACCCAGGCGTCCAGCTCCTCGCTGGTCGCGCCCGAGCGCGGGTCCGGCAGCACTGCGACAGGCGCAGTCGCCGACGCCTCACCGGCGCTTACCCGCACCGTGTAGCGCCCCGGCGCGACGGGCGGGCCACCGTAACCTTCGAACAGGATGTGGTCGTCTGTGCAGCGCACGTCGTCCCGGTGCAGGTCCCAGTGCCAGCGCTGCAGGCCGGCATCGGTAGCCGGATAGTCGATGGTCAGTGGCCGCCGCGGGTCCTGGTTATCCAGGCGGCAGCGATCCTGGTCTGTCTCCTCGCTCGAGTAGCGGCGCAGCACGGTACCGTCTACATCCAGCACCTCGATCGTCAGCGAGCCTTCGGCCGGCACGGCCTCGCCGAGGTAATAGTAGATGGGCAGGTCCGACGACGGGTTCTCACCTTCGAAACTCCCTGCGCTGCTGCCGGGCCGGCCCATGGCCAGCGCCGGCGGCACGTAGACATGCACCGGCGCTTTTGCATTCGCGGCCGCCGCCTGGCGCACGACGAAGAGGTCGTCCAGCACCCAGAAGGCGCGGCCCTGGGTGGCGACGGCCAGCGCATCCTCGCGCACGCGCAGGTCCGTGATCGGCACCGCCGGAAGGTTGAGATCGAGGGACTGCCAGTCGTCGCCGTCGTCGTAGGAAACGAACAGCCCCTTCTCGGTGCCGGCATAGAGCAGGCCGGGGACCGTCGGGTCCTCGCGCACCACGCGCACGAAGGCGCCGCCCGGGATGTTGCCCTCGATGCGCTGCCAGCGCTTGCCGTAATTCGTGGTCTTGTAGATGTAGGGCGCGAAATCATCCAGCTTGTAACCGGTGACCGCCACGTAGGCGGTGCCCTCGGCATGGGGCGACAGCTCGATGGCGTTGATCATGGCCTCGCCGCGGTGCGGCGGGGAGATGTCGCTCCAGTTTTCACCGCCGTCACGAGTCAGGTGCAGGAGACCGTCGTCGGCGCCGACCCAGAGCGTGCCCTCCTCCTGCGCGGACTCCACGATGTAGAAGATGTTGTGGTAGAACTCCGCGCCCACGTTTTCCGGCGTGAGCGGGCCGCCGTTGCGGCCGAGGTGCTCGGGGTTGTTGCGCGTGAGGTCCGGGCTGACCCGCTCCCAGCTCATGCCCCGGTCGGTGCTCTTCAGCAGATACTGGGTGCCGTAGTAGATCACCGAGTGATCGTGCGGCGACGTGATGACCGGCGCGTTCCAGTTGGTGCGGTACTTGAGGTCCTTTGCATCCGCGCCGTAGACCCGCTCCGGGTAGGGCACGATGTAGCGTTTCTTCTGGTTGGCCTCATTGAACTCCGTCAGCGTGCCGTTGATGGTCGTGGCATAGATGAGCGTCGGGTCGTCCGGGTCGAAGGCGATGTGAGCGCTCTCGCCGCCGCCCACGGCGTGGTAGTCGTCGCGGCCGATGGCGCCGTCCCAGGCCCAGGCGGCGATGGACACGGTGGAGTTGTCCTGCTGGCCGCCGTAAAGGCGCCACGGCACCTGGTTGTCGGTAATGAGCCGGTAGAACTGCGCCGTGGGCTGGTTGTCGATGGAGGACCAGGTCTCGCCGCCGTCGAAGGTGACGGTGGCGCCGCCGTCGTTGCCGTTGATCATGTTGCGGCTGTCGTTCGGGTTGATCCAGTGGTCGTGGTGGTCGCCGTGCGGCGTGGACACCTTGCTGAAGGTCTCGCCGCCGTCGATGGACTTCATCAGCGGCACGTTGAGTACCCACACCGTATCCGGGTCGCCAGGATCCGCGGTGAGGTGAATGTAGTACCAGGCCCGCGTGTGCAGCACCCGGTGCGGGTTGATGTGCTGCCAGCTCTCGCCGTAATCGTCGCTGCGCCAGAGGCCGCCCTGCCCCGGTTCCGCCTCAATGACGGCGTAGATGCGCGACGGCTGGCTGTCGGACACGTCGAGGCCCACCTTGCCGATCAGCCCGGGCAGCCCGCCCTCGAGCTTTTCCCAACTGTCGCCGCCATCGGTGGACTTGTAGATGCCGCCGCCCTCACCGCCGGACTCGATGTACCAGGGCTTGCGGCCGTGGTGCCAGAGGCCGGCGTAGAGGATGCGCGGGTTGGTCGGGTCCAGCGACAGGTCGGTCGCGCCGGTACTCGCGTTGACCTTGAGCACGTGCTCCCAGGTCTGGCCGCCGTCGCGGGTGCGGTAGACGCCGCGCTCGGCATTGGGCGCCCAGATCTGGCCCTGCACCGCCACCCAGGCAATATCCGGATCCGTCGGGTGCACCTCGATCTTCGCGATCTGCCCGGCCTTCGGCAGCCCCATGAAGGAGAAGCTGCGGCCCGCATCGGTGGACTTCCACAGCCCCTCGCCCTGGCTGGTGGTCACGCCGCGGATCGGCGCCTCGCCGGTGCCGACGTAGAGTACGTTCGGGTCGGAGGGCGCAACGGCGATCGCGCCGATGGTGCCGACGGGAATCTCCCCGTCGGAGATGTTCTCCCAGGTTACGCCGGCGTTGTCCGTCTTCCACACGCCGCCGCCCGCGGCGCCCATGTAATAGCGCTGCGGGTTGCCCGGCACGCCGGTCACCGCGGTGACGCGGCCGCCGCGCCAGGGGCCGACAAGGCGGTATTCAAGGCCGTCGAGGAGGGAAGGGTCCACCGCTGATGCCGGCGGTGCGGTCATTGCCGCGCCGCAGAACGCGGCAGCAAAAAGGGTGCGATACAGGGCACGCAGCATGGTCAGGTCTCCAGGCAGGCAGGCCCGGCAGCGGGCCGCAAGGGCCCAAAGCTACCGGTAGCCCCGCCGCGACTCAAGAGCCCCGGTCGCTGACGGCGCAGCAGGCCATTACAATGGCGCCCTTTCCACCGGCACCGGAGACCTGCCATGAGCACCCGCCAGCGATTACTCGCCCTGGCCCTTGCCGCCGTCGCTGTGAGCAGCCAGGGCGAAGAGCGCACCGTCGCCCGCAACCCCATCGACGTCGACCCCGCCACCCGCCTCGGCGACATCCGGCTGCCGCCCGGCTTCGAGATCAGCCTTTATGCCGCCGGCGTCGAAGGCGCCCGCTCCATGGCCTTCGGCGACGACGGCACGCTCTACGTGGGCACGCGCACGGACAGTGGCTGGAACCGGCGCGACACGGTCTACGCCATCACCAACCGCGACGGCGACGCGGTGGCGGACGAGGTAAAGGTTTTGCTGACGGGTCTCGATGTACCCAACGGTGTCGCCGTGCGCAACGGTGACCTGTACGTGGCCGAGGTGAGCCGGATCCTGCGCTACGACGCTATCGCCGACCACCTCGACGACCCGCCCGCGCCGGTGGTCCTCAACGACAGCTTCCCCGATGATCTGCACCACGGCTGGAAGTACCTGCGCTTCGGCCCGGACAGCCGTCTCTATGTCGGCGTGGGCGCGCCCTGCAACACCTGCGCCGTCGATGGCGACTACGGCACGATCATTTCCCTGGCCGCTGACGGCAGTGACAAGCAGGTCTATGCCCGCGGTATCCGCAACTCCGTCGGCTTCGACTGGCACCCGCAGACGGGGGAACTCTTCTTCACCGACAACGGCCGCGACATGTGGGGCAACGACCGGCCGCCGGAGGAACTCAACCACGCACCGGCGCCCGGCCTGCACTTCGGCTTCCCGCACCGCTACGGCGTCGACCTCGCCGACGCCGAGTACCCCGCCGAACAGTCGGCCTCGGCGTTCACGGCGCCGGCAGTGACCTTCCCGGCCCACAATGCCCTGCTCGGCATGCGCTTCTATACCGGCGACCAGTTCCCGTCGAGCTACGAGAACCAGTTGTTCATCGCCGCCCACGGCTCCTGGAACCGCAACCCGCCGGACGGCTACCGCCTCTACCGGGCCATCATTGAGGACGGTAAGGCAACGGGCTACGAGGTGTTTGCCGACGGCTGGCTGACACCGGAGCACAACTACTGGGGCAGGCCGGTCGACGTGATACAGGCCCCGGACGGCGCCCTGCTCGTCTCGGACGACCACGCCGACGTGATCTACCGGATCAGCTATACGGCACCGACCACCGCTGCGCGCTGAGCAGCACCGGCCGCGGGAAAGCCATGGCCGCGATTGCTACCCCCCGCGAGAGCGCGGACAATAGGCCATGCCTTTCCGCTTTTTCGAACAGCTGGTCGACCCGTTCCCGCCGGTTGCGCCGGGCCGGTCGCCGCGCTCCATCTACCGCTTCTGCCGGCATTACTCGCGCGGCCTGGAGCCGTGGCTGCTGCTGTTGGCGCTGTTCAGCACTGCCATCGCCATCGTCGAGGTGGCCCTGTTCGACGTGCTCGCCGATGTCATCGACCTGCTCGGCGATTTCAGCCCGGCCGAGGTCCGCGCCGGGGAAGGCAGGGAACTGCTCTGGCTGGCCCTGGGTATTCTCGCCGCCTACCCCACGCTGATCGGCCTGCAGTCCCTGCTCCTGCACCAGACGCTCATGGGCAACTTCCCCATGATCGTGCGCTGGCTGGCGCACCGCTACCTGCTGCGCCAGAGCGTCTCCTTCTTCCACGACGAGTTCGCCGGGCGCATCGCCACGCGGGTGATGCAGACCGCCCTCGCCGTGCGGCAGACGGTGATCAAGCTGCTCGACATCATGGTTTACGTGGTCGTGTACTTCGTCTCGGTGCTGGTGCTCTTCGCCGGCATCGACCTGCGCCTGGCTATGCCGATGGCAGCCTGGCTGGTCCTCTACGTGGCGATTCTCTGGGTCGTCCTGCCGCGGCTGCAGCGGGTCTCGGAGCGGCAGGCGGACGCGCGGGCGCTGATGACCGGCCGCGTGGCCGACTCCTACACCAACATCGCCACCGTCAAGCTCTTCTCCCACGCCCGCCGCGAGTCAGCCTACGCCCGCGAGGGCATGGAGGAATTCCTCGGCACCGTGCACCCGCAGATGCGCCTGGTCACGATCATGGACACCGCAGTGATCCTCAACAACGCCCTCATGGTGCTGGCCGTGGGGGCGATGTCGCTCTACCTCTGGCTGAACGGGGCGATCACCCCCGGCGCCATCGCCGCGGCGATCGGCCTCTGCCTGCGGGTAACGGGGATCAGCGAGTGGATCATGTGGGAGGTATCCGACCTGTTCGAGAACATCGGCACGGTGCAGGACGGCATGAGCACCCTGTCCCGGCCCATCGCCGTGCAGGACGCGCCGGAGGCGAAACCGCTCGAGGTCCCGGCCGGGCACATCGCCTTCCGCGCAGTCGACTTCTCCTACGGCGGCGTGCGGGGCGAGGGCAAGCCGGTTTTCGAGACGCTGGACCTCGACATCCCGGCCGGCACCAAGCTGGGCCTGATCGGCCGTTCCGGCGCCGGCAAGTCGACGCTGGTGAACCTGCTGCTGCGCTTTTACGACGTGGACGGGGGGCGCATCGAGATCGACGGGCAGGACGTGCGAACGGTGACACAGGAAAGCCTGCGCGCCAGCATCGGCATGGTCACCCAGGACACCTCCCTCCTGCACCGCACCGTGCGCGAGAACATCCTCTACGGCCGCGAGGATGCCAGCGAAGAGGAGCTCATGAGCGCCATCCAGCGCGCCAAGGCCTGGGACTTCATCCAGTCGCTGGAGGACGCGAAGGGCAATCGCGGCCTCGACGCCATGGTCGGCGAGCGCGGCGTGAAGCTCTCCGGTGGCCAGCGCCAGCGCATCGCCATCGCCCGGGTGATCCTCAAGGACGCGCCGATCCTCATCCTCGACGAGGCGACCTCGGCGCTGGACTCGGAGGTGGAAGTGGCCATCCAGGAGAGCCTCTACGAGCTCATGGAAGGCAAGACGGTACTGGCCATCGCCCACCGCCTGTCGACGATCGCCGCCCTCGACCGGCTCGTGGTCCTCGAGCAGGGCCGCGTGGTCGAGGCCGGCAGCCACGATGAGCTGCTGGCCGCGGGCGGTATCTACAAGCGGCTCTGGGACTACCAGTCCGGGGGGTTCCTCGCCGCGGACTGAGCTGCCCGGAGCGGCGCCGTCAGTCGAAGGTAGCCAGGTTCGGGCCCGTCTCCGCCTGCAGCGCCGCGGCGACCCCTTCCGCCACCCTGAGCACCCGCAGGATATTGCCGTTGGCGAGGCGGGCAAGCTCGTCCTCGCTCCAGCCGCGGCGGATCAGCTCCGCGAACAGCTTCGGGTAATCGCTGGCCGCGGCCAGCGCCGGGACCATCCAGTCCGGCTCGCCGAACAGGTCGGCACCGATGCCCACGTGGTCGTGGCCGGCGACGTCGACGATGTGCTCGAGGTGGTCGGCGACATCCGACACGGTGGCTTCCGGCAGCGGGTGTTCCGCCGTGTAAGCCTCCAGGGCCTCGTCGTAGCCCGGCTCACCCCAGTCCACGTCGCCGCGGAAGGCCTCGAAGCCCGCATCCCACTCCGCGTAGGCGGGCGTGCTGAAGGCGTTGACGAAGGACACCATCACCACACCGCCGTTGTCCTTCACCCGCTCCAGCACGGCGTCCGGAACGTTGCGCCGGTGCGGCGTCACCGCGTGGGCATTCGAGTGGGAGAAAATCACCGGCGCCTGGGTAACGTCCAGGGCGTCGTTCATGACCGCCGGCGACACGTGAGAAAGATCCACGAGCATGCCCAGGCGGTTCATCTCGCGCACCACCTCGCGACCGAAGTCGGTCAGACCGCCATGCTCGTCCTGCCCCGCCGCGTCGGCCCAGTCGTTGCTCTGGGAGTGCGTCAGCGTCATGTAGCGGGCGCCGAGGTCGTAGTACATGCGCAGGGCGCCGAGGGAGTTCTCGATCGCGTGACCGCCCTCCACGCCAAACAGCGAGGCGATCCGCCCCTCGGCCATGGCCGCCTCGATGGCATCGGCCGTGCCGGTGAACGGAAACTCTTCCGGGTACTTGTCGAGGATGCGTCGCGCGATATCCAGCTGCTCGAGCTGCGTCTTCGCGAAGCCCTTCTCGCCCATGGCCTCGGTCGCAGGGATGAAGACGGACCAAAACTGCCCGCCGATACCGCCGGCACGCAGGCCGGCCATGTCCGTATCGCCAGGCACCTCGCCGTAGAGATCCCAGCCTTCCACGTCACCGCCGTGCTCGCGGATGACCCAGGGCAGGTCGTTGTGGCCGTCGATGATCGGGTGCTTGTCGAGGAGCGCCCGGGCCTGGTCGAGGGCGTCGTCGGCGTGGCTGAGGGGCTGCAACGAGAGCAGACAGACGGCGCAAAGCCATTGAAGTGTGCGGTTCATGAGACTTCCTGTTACGAATCGGTCAGCCACAGTCTACAACGGGCGAGAAGCTTGTGGAGCGGATAATCCTGCTGCTAGGGTGCCTCGTCAGCCCGCCGGGCAATTTCGTGGCGAGGAACCGCGCCTGCATGAACCGCCTGCTTCCCTACCTGCTCCCCGGACTGGTCTTCCAGTCCGTCATCATCGGCGGCGGCTACGCGACGGGGCGGGAGCTGGTGGAGTTCTTTCTCGCCCGGGGTCCCCTGCCCGGCCTGCTGGGGCTGCTCGTGGCGGGCCTTGTATTCGCCGCCGTCATGGCGACCGCCTACGAGTTCGCGCGCCAGACCGGCGCCCACGACTACCGGACCTTCTGCCGCCGCCTCCTGGGTCCCGCCTGGGTGCTCTACGAAGTGGCCTACATCATGCTGGTCGTACTCATCCTCGCTGTCGTCGGCTCCGCCGCCGGCGAACTCGCGAGCGATGCCCTGGGCGTGCCCCCGGCCGCAGGCACCGTGGGCATGATGCTGCTGGTGGGCACGCTGGCCTTCTTCGGCTCGGCGCTGATCGGCAAGGTCCTTGCCGGCTGGTCGGTGCTGCTCTACGCGGTCTACCTGCTGGTGTTCGCGCTGACGCTGGCGGCCCACGGTGATGCGATCGCCCTCAGCCTCCGTGAGCCCCCGGCTGCGGAGCGAAACTGGGCCGTCTCCGGCGTGCGCTACGCAGCCTACAACCTCAGCTTGCCGGCCGTGCTGTTCTGTATGACGCTGCTGAAAACGCGTCGCGAAGCCGTCGGAGCCGGGATCATGACGGGGCTCATTGCGATCGTTCCGGCGCTACTGTTCTATGCTGCAATGCTGGCCTATTACCCGGCGATCGTAACCCAGCCGGTACCGGCCCTGTTTCTTATGGCGCAGCTCGACCTGCCCTGGGTGCAGGCATTGTTCCAGCTGGTGGTCTTCGGCACCTTCGTGGAAACCGGCGCCGGCGTGCTGCACGCCATCAACGAGCGTATCGACGTACACGCACGCGAGCGCGGCCACGCACTGCCGCGCTGGGGAAGGCCGGCGGTCGCAGGCGGTCTCCTGTTACTCTCCGTTTACGGCGCGACAACCTTCGGTATCGTGGACCTGATCGCTCGCGGTTACGGCGCCCTGAGCTGGGTCTTTATCGCTGTACTCATCGTGCCACTCATGACACTCGGCCTCTGGCGCGTCCTGCGCGAGAGCTGCTAAGGAAGGTCCATGCAACGGATAGCACTCAAAGCTCCCTACCTGATCTTCGTCGGTGACGAGGCCCGGGTCACCTACGCCAAGACCGGGCGCGGCATCGTCGATTGGCGCCGCGACGCCTGCGCTGGCCAGCTCCGGCTCGCACCGGAGGCCTGTGACCTCGGCCTGCCGGACATGACCGTCGCCGAGGCGGCAAGCGCCGGCGTAGGCTCTCTCATCATAGGCACGGCGCTGGTCGGCGGCAGTATCCCTTCGCCATGGGTGGCCACCCTCGTCGAGGCGGCGCGGGCCGGGATCGATATCGTCGCCGGGCTGCATACCCGCCTGGCCAGCATCCCGGAGCTGGTCTCGGCCGCCGCCGAAGGCGGTGCGCAACTCCTCGACGTGCGCACGCCGCCCGCGGACCTGCCCGTCGGCAGCGGCAGGAAACGCGCCGGCAAGCGGCTGCTCACGGTCGGCACCGACTGCGCCCTGGGCAAGAAGTACACGGCGCTGCAGCTGGAACGGGACCTGCGCGCCGCTGGCTTGTCGGCCGATTTTCGCGCGTCCGGCCAGACCGGCATCATGATTGCCGGTGAAGGCATACCCATCGATTGCGTGGTCGCCGACTTTATCTCCGGCGCGGCAGAGGTCCTCTCCCCGGACAACGCGCCGGACCACTGGGACGTCATCGAGGGCCAGGGCGGGATTTTCCATCCCGGCTACGCCGCGGTAAGCCATGGGCTGCTCATCGGCTCACAGCCCGACGCCTTCGTCGTCTGCCATGCGGCCGGGCGTACGGAGATCGAAGGCTGGCCGCACGTGCCGCTGCCCAGCATCGGCGATGTCATCGAGCGTACCGTGCAGATCGGCAGGCTCACCAACCCTGCCATTCGCTGTGTCGGCATCAGCGTGAATACCTCGTCGCTGCCGGAGGGCGAGCGCCGGGA
>CAJWWA010000073.1 GCA_913048495.1 uncultured Halieaceae bacterium | reverse complement strand
GGCGGGCGCGGCGGCCTGCGCTGCGGGTTCTGCCGCCGGTGCCTCGGGGGCCGCGGCTTCGCGAGCGACCGGCGCGGGCTGCGTCGGCCGGGGTGCCTCGACGATCGCCTTCGGCGGCGGCGGGACGGCGCCGTGGGCGTCGCTGATCTGCTCGGCCTCGGGCACTTCCACGTCGATCTTGTAGCTCGTCTCGTGGTCCCCGTTCACCTCGTCGTCACGCAGGCGCTGCACGTCGAAGTGGGGCGTCTCGAGATTCGGGTTGGGCACCACGAGCACGCGGGCGCGGGTGACGCGCTCGATGTCGGTCAGCGCGTTGCGCTTTTCGTTGAGCAGGTAGGCGGCCACGTCCACGGGGACGATGGCGCGTACCTCGGCGCTGCGCTCCTTGATTGCCTCTTCCTCCATCAGCCGGAGGATGGAGAGGGCCAGGGACTTGGTGTCGCGGATCGTGCCCTGGCCGGTGCAGCGCGGGCAGACGATGGCGCTGGTCTCGCCCAGCGAGGGGCGCAGGCGCTGCCGGGACATTTCCAGCAGGCCGAAGCGGGAGATACGGCCCACCTGGACCCGGGCGCGGTCCAGCGCCAGCGCATCGCGCATGCGGTTCTCCACCTGGCGCTGGTTGCGCGAGGCGGACATGTCGATGAAGTCGATGACGATCAGGCCGCCCATGTCGCGCAGCCGCAGCTGGCGGGCGATCTCGTCGGCGGCTTCCAGGTTGGTCTGCAGCGCCGTGTCCTCGATGTTCGAGCCCTTGGTGGCGCGGGCCGAGTTGATGTCGATGGACACCAGCGCTTCCGTCGGGTCGATGACGATGGAGCCGCCGGAGGGCAGGCGCACCTCGCGCTGGAAGGCGGTCTCGATCTGACTCTCGATCTGGAAGCGGTTGAAGAGGGGGATGTTGTCTTCGTACAGCTTGATGCGGTTCGAGTACTTCGGCATCACCATGCTGACGAAATCCGTGGCCTGGCGGTAGGCCTCGGGGGAGTCGATGAGCACCTGGTCGACGTCGTCGCGGAGGTAGTCGCGCACGGCGCGGATGATGACGTTGCTCTCCTGGTACAGGAGCACCGGCTTGGCATTCTCTTCTCCGGCCTTGCTGATCGAGTCCCACAGCTGCAGCAGGTAGGCGAGGTCCCACTGCAGTTCTTCGGCGCTCCGGCCCACGCCGGCGGTGCGGATGATCACGCCCATGCCGTCGGGGATGTCGAGGACGCTCAGCGCCTCGCGCAGCTCGGCGCGGTCGTCACCCTCGATGCGGCGGGAGATGCCGCCTGCGCGGGGATTGTTGGGCATCAGCACCATGTAGCGGCCGGCGAGGCTGATGAACGTGGTCAGGGCCGCGCCCTTGGTCCCGCGCTCCTCCTTGTCCACCTGCACGATGACCTTGGTGCCTTCCTTGACGACATCCTTGATCTTCGTTTTGCCCTCGCCATCGGAGGCCTTGCGGTAGAAGTACTCGCGGGCAATTTCCTTGAGGGGGAGGAAGCCGTGGCGCTCGGCGCCGAAGTCGACGAAGGCCGCCTCGAGGCTGGGCTCCACCCGGGTGATCTTGCCGACGTAGATGTTGGCTTTTTTCTGCAGGCGGGTGCGGTTCTCGATGTCGAGATCGTACAGGCGCTGCCCGTCCACGAGGGCCACGCGCAGTTCTTCCGGCTGCGTGGCATTGATTAGCATTTTCTTCATGCTGCGACTCACCTTGTAAAAAGGCTCGCCGGAAAGGCACCCGTGCAGGGCTCCGCGGGGCGTGGCCTCGCGGTGTGGCGGCTGGTCTACCTGGGGAGGGCCCTGGTGAACACGGCGCTTGGGAATCTCCTTGCTCGCACGGGTGTTATGACATGCGCCGGCGCGGCGGCGTGCCGCTCGCCGGGGGCCACCACCCGGTGGCCGGGCCCGGCAGCCCTGGGGCGCCGGGCGATGCTGTCTCTGTCTTTCCGGATAACCTGGTTTTTTTCGGTTCTTCCCGGGGGCGGGGGCAGGTACTGTCTCCTGGCTGGCGTAGCGCGCGGCTCTGGCGGGGCTTTGACGGCGCTGCATGGGTTGCAAGCTGCCTGCCAAAGGCGTCGCCGGCTCTTGGTCTCGCGCCGCTGCCCGTGCCTCCTGCACCGGGTCCTTGGCGTGCGACGATCACCGCGACCTCACGATTGGCGGGGTCTTTCGGGACCGATTTGCCAGCCCGGCACGGGGTGTTTACAGTAGCCGGGCCTCGCACGGGGCGGAGCATAGCAACTATTCCCACGCCACTCAAATATAAGAGGCAAGAGCGGACGCACCATGGGTGAGCAGCACGCCAGCGACGGTGGCGGCAGGGCGCGTCCCACGGAGCGCAGCGGCGTGCGCATCGTCACCGTGACCGCCCGCAGCGACGGCCAGCGCCTCGACAACTTCCTGCTGCGCGAACTGCCCGGGGTGCCGAAGACCCGCCTGTACAAGGCCCTGCGCAAGGGCGAGATCCGCGTCAACAAGGGCCGCGCGAAGCCCGGGCAGCGCCTGGCGGAGGGCGACAGCGTACGCCTGCCGCCGCTGCACCAGCCCGCCCGGCGCAAGCCGCCCCCGGTGCCTTTTTACTGGGCCGAGCGCCTTGCCGGTCGCATCGTCCTCGAGGACGAGGACCTGCTGGTGATCGACAAGCCCGCGGGACTGGCCGTGCACGGCGGCAGCGGCGTGAACCTGGGCCTGATCGAGTGCCTGCGCCAGGTGCGGCCGCAGGACCGGGAGCTCGAGCTGGTCCACCGCCTGGATCGCGATACTTCCGGGCTCATCCTCGTCGCGCGACGCCCGCGGGTGCTGAAGGAACTGCATGCCAAGCTGCGCGGTGACGGCGTGGAGAAGGTCTACCTGGCCCTGGTCGCCGGGCGCTGGCCCCGCGGGCTGTCCGAGATCGACGTTCCGCTCGAGAAGCAGGCCCGGGCTTCGGGTGAGCGCGTGGTGCGCGTGTCGGCCGCCGGCCGGCGGTCCGTGACCCGTTTCCGGGTGGTCGAGCGTTTCCGCGACGCGACCCTGCTGGAGGCGAGGCCGCTGACCGGGCGCACCCACCAGATCCGGGTGCACGCCCTGCACGCCGGGCACCCGCTGGTCGGCGACGTGAAGTACCAGGGCGAGCGGGAAGCCGCACTGGCGGAGAAGGGCGGCCTCGACCGGCTTTTCCTGCACGCGTGGCGGCTGCGCTTCACCCTGGGTGACCCGCCGCGCGCCTACGAGCTCGAGGCACCGCTGGACAGTGAGCTCGAGCAGTTTCTTGAAATGCTGCGTAACAAACTGAATTAAAAGTTAAATATGGCTTCCCGCTGATCGGCGCCGGCAGCGCCCGCGGCGCCGGCAACAGCGCCGGGTCCCTGAAGCCCTTGTTCTGTAAAGATTTTTTTGACAACCACCGGGGCCGGCCCTATAGTGCGCGCCTATGTCGACTGGCCCCCTCCCGCGAACGCTGGATTTTCGCAGGGCGGCGACCCGGGAAGCGCGCGTCAGTGGAAGCCTGCGGCCCGGTGATCTCCCGCGCCTGGCGCCGCTCCTCGCGGGCACGGACGGTACCATCGAGGTGTCCATCGACTTCCACCGCGACGAGGAGGGCCGGTTCCTTGCCAGCCTCGCCGTGGATGCCGTGCTGCCGGTCGAGTGCCAGCGCTGCCTGGAGGCGGTCAGCCAGACGCTGGCGCCGCGCAGCGAGCTGGCCGCGGTGTGGAGTGACGATCAGGCCCGGCACCTGCCGGCGAGCCTGGAGCCCGTGCTCGCCGGCGAGGAGGAAGTCGACCTCTGGGAACTCGTGGAGGAAGAACTGGTGCTGGCATTGCCGCCCTTTTCCTACCACGACGACCCGGCCTGCATCGACAGGCTGGCCCCCGGCGGGGTGCAGCAGGAGGTTCCGGCAGAGGCGCCGGCGAGAGACAACCCATTTGAGGTCCTGGCGCAATTGAAGCGGGACCAGGACTCAGGAGAGTAGGACCATGGCAGTTCAGCAGAACAAGAAGACGCGCTCGCGTCGCGGCATGCGCCGTTCCCACGACGCGCTCGGCGGCAACACGCTGTCCGTTGATCCGGTGTCCGGCGAGACGCACCGTCGCCACCACGTGACGGCCGACGGTTTCTACCGCGGCAAGAAAGTCGTCGAGACCCGTAACGACGACTGACCCGATCCGCGCCGGCCAGCGCCGGCGTCGGCGTCCCCGGGGCGCCGGCCACCGATGCACGTGCTCGATGCCAGTGCCAGGAGCGCACCGATGACCGACAGCAGCCTCGCGTTCGTCTTTCCCGGGCAGGGATCGCAGCGGACAGGGATGCTCAAGGACGCACACGCCCGCTTTGCATGCGTGCGCGACACTTTTCAGCAGGCTTCCGATGCCCTGGGTTATGACCTGTGGGCGCTCGTCAGTGGCGACGACCAGGAAGCGCTGAACCTCACCGAGACGACCCAGCCCGTGCTGCTGACCAGCAGCGTGGCGCTCTGGCGTGCCTGGCAATCCGTCGGCGGGGCCGCGCCGGCGATGATGGCCGGCCACAGCCTCGGCGAGTTCTCCGCGCTTACCTGTGCCGGCAGCTTTGCCTTCGAAGACGCAGTGCGCCTGGTGCGCCTGCGCGGCGAGGCGATGCAGAACGCGGTACCGGTAGGCGAGGGTGCCATGGCCGCCGTGCTCGGGGTCGAGGACGCCGACATCGAACGTGTCTGCGCTGAGGTGACGGCCGCGGGCAGCGGCATCGTCGAGGCCGTCAACTACAACGCGCCCGGCCAGGTCGTGATTGCCGGCGAGCGCGCCGCCCTCGACAGTGCGGTCGCGGCCCTGAAGGAAGCCGGGGCCCGCCGCGTCGTGCCCCTGCCGGTGAGCGCGCCGTTCCACACGACCCTGATGACGCCGGCCGGCGACCGCCTTCGCGACGCCCTCGCGGAACTGCCCCTGCAGCCCCCGGCGATACCGGTCGTGCACAACGTCAACGCAGAAACGGCGAGCGACCCAGCGCTGATCCGTACGCTGCTGGTCAAGCAGATCTCGAGCCCCGTGCGCTGGACGGACTGCGTCCGCGCCATGGCGGCGGCCGGCGTCGAGCGCGTGGCCGAATGCGGCCCGGGCAAGGTGCTTGGCGGCCTCAACCGCCGCATCGACCGCGCCCTCGAGAGCTGGTACCTGGAAGCGCCGGCGGACCTCTGCGCACTGCACGCCGCCCTGGCGGCCTGAAGGGGAAGGAGAAGGGAGAGGGAGAGCAGCATGAGCGAACAGCCGACAATGGAAGCCCGCATCGCCCTGGTGACCGGTGCCAGCCGCGGCATCGGCCGCGCCATCGCCCACGCCCTGGCCGATGCGGGCCATCGCGTGATCGGCACCGCGACCAGCGATGCCGGCGCCGCGCGCATCGACGAAGACCTCGGTGACCGGGGTGCCGGACGCGTGCTCGACGTCGCCGACGCGGCGTCGGTGGACGGTCTCGTCAAGGCGGTCACCGGGGAGTTCGGTGCGCCGCTAATCCTGGTCAACAACGCGGGCATTACCCGCGACAACCTGCTCATGCGCATGAAGCCGGAGGAGTGGGACGACGTCATAGATACCAACCTCGGCGCCCTCTACCGCGTGAGCAAGGCCTGCGCCCGCGCCATGACCCGCGCGCGCTGGGGCCGTATCGTGAACATCACCTCCGTGGTGGGCGCCATGGGCAACGCCGGGCAGAGCAACTACGCCGCCAGCAAGGCCGGCGCCGGGGGATTCACCCGCGCGCTCGCGCGGGAACTCGGCGGCCGCAACATCACCGTGAACTGCGTCGCCCCGGGTTTCATCGACACGGACATGACGCGGGAACTCAGCGAGGACCAGCGCGCGGCGATGCTGGCGCAGATTCCCCTCGGCCGCCTGGGTGCGCCGGAGGAAATCGCCGCGCTGGTCGCCTTCCTGTGCTCGGAGCAGGCCGCGTACGTCACCGGTGAAACGGTGCATATCAACGGCGGCATGTACATGGCGTAGCGGGCCGGAAAAGTCCTATTACTGCCCTGGAAAAACTTGTAAACTTCGGCCCCTGAGAGGGCGTCTCAATCGGGTACACCCCTTACAGCAGCAGGAGACAACAACAGTCATGAGCAGCATCGAAGAACGGGTAAAGAAGATCGTCGCCGAGCAACTCGGCGTTAAAGAGGAAGAAGTGAACACCGAGGCGTCCTTCGTTGAGGATCTCGGCGCCGACTCCCTCGACACGGTCGAACTGGTGATGGCACTCGAGGAGGAATTCGAAACGGAAATTCCCGACGAGGAAGCCGAGAAGATCACCACGGTCAAGCTGGCCATCGACTACATCAACGAACACCTCGCCTGATTGTTGTAACAGCCCGACCCGAGGCCGCCTCTATTGCGCGATAGGGCGGCTTTTTTTATGGCGCTTTTCGCAACGGGTTGAAGATTGAAGCGCAGGGCATGACGATCAGGGAACGCGAAACGCTGGACCGGGAGAGCTGAAGCCTTGAAGGGCAGAAGAGTCGTCGTCACGGGCATGGGCGCGGTCACCTCCGTGGGGCATAGCGTCGCCGCGAGCTGGGAGTCGCTCCTGGCCGGCCGCAGCGGTGCGGCGCCGATCACGGCCTTCGACGTATCCGACTACAGCACCCGCTTCGCCGCCAGCGTGCGCGACTTCGACGTGTCGCCCTACCTGAGCAGCAAGGACGCCCGCAAGCTCGATACCTTCGTGCAGTACGGCGTCGCGGCCGGCATCCAGGCCATGGAGGACGCCGGGCTGGAAGTGTCGGCGGCCAATGCCGGCCGCGTCGGCTGTGCCATCGGCTCCGGTATCGGCGGTATCGGCCAGATCGAGAAGAACACGGAGATCGTGCGCACGGCCGGGCCGCGGCGCATCTCCCCGTTCTTCGTGCCGGGCTCCATCATCAACATGATCGGCGGCAGCCTCTCCGTGCGCTACGGCATGCAGGGCCCCAACCTCGCGCTGGTCACCGCGTGCACGACGGGCACGCACAACATCGGCCTTGGCGGCCGCCTCATTGCCCAGGGCGACGCGGATGCGATGCTGGTGGGCGGCGCCGAGATGGCGACGACCCCGGTGGGCCTCGGCGGCTTCGCCGCCGCCCGCGCCCTGTCCACGCGCAACGACGATCCGGAAGGCGCGTCCCGCCCCTGGGACCGCGACCGGGACGGTTTCGTCCTCGGCGACGGCGCCGGCGTACTGCTGCTCGAGGAGTACGATAGCGCGCGGGCCCGCGGCGCGAACATCTACGCCGAGCTCACCGGCTTCGGCATGAGCGGCGATGCCTACCACATGACCCTGCCGCCGGAAGACGGCCACGGCGCGGCGCTGGCCATGCGCAACGCGATCGCCGATGCCGGGCTCCCGGTAGACGCCATCGACTACATCAACGCCCACGGCACCTCCACGCAGGCCGGCGATCTCGCCGAGAGCCGCGCTATCGAGGACGTGCTCGGTGCCGCCGCAGCGCAGGTGGCGGTGAGTTCCACCAAGTCCATGATCGGGCACCTGCTGGGGGCGGCGGGCGCGGTCGAGGCGATCATCTCGATTCTCGCGCTGCGCGACCAGGTCGCACCGCCCACCATCAACCTCGACAACGTCGACGAGGGCTGCAACCTCGACTACGTGCCGAATACGGCGCGGGAGCGGCCGATCCGCCACGTGCTCAGCAACTCCTTCGGCTTTGGCGGGACCAACGGCTCCCTCGTCTTCAGCCAGCTCGACTGAGCGCCCGGTGGCGCCCGGCCTGTTCATCGATGGCCGTGCGGCGGCGTCCCTGCCTCTCCCGGACCGCGGCCTCGCCTACGGCGACGGCCTGTTCGAAACGCTGCTGGTTCGCGGCAGGCAGCCGGCCTGGCCGGCGCTGCACGGCGAACGGTTGAGCGCGGGCCTGGCACGACTGGGCATTCCCGAACCCCCCTGGCGCGATCATCTCGCCTCAAGCCTCGCGGCCGTCGACGCGCCGGCAGAGCGCTGGCTGACCCTGCGGCTCACGGTCACCCGTGGCGACGGCCCGCGCGGTTACGCGCCGCCGGCGACAGCGGTGCCGCGCACCGTCATCGAGATCGCCGAGGCACCACTGGACCCGCTCGCCGCGCCCGCGCCGCTGCGCACCGCGCTCGCCAGGCTGCGCTGGGCGCGCCAGCCGGCCCTGGCGGGCCTCAAGCACCTGAACCGGCTGGAGCAGGTGCTGGCCGCGCGGGAGTGCCGCGAGCGCGGGCTCGACGAGCTGCTCGTCTGCGACACGGCCGGCCGTCTCGTCGCCGCAACCCGCGGCAACCTGTTCCTGCTCCGCGGCGATACCCTCGTCACGCCGGACCTCGCTGCCTGCGGGATCGCGGGCACGCGCCGGCGGCTGCTGCTCGACACGCTGGCGCCGGCCCTGGGCCTCGCGGCCGAGGTGACGGCGCTTGAGCCGGCCGCGCTCGCGTCGGCGGACGCGCTGTTCTGCTGCAACAGCCTGCGCGGTATCGTAGCCATCGGGCGCCATGAAGAGCAGCAGTGGAGGGCACATCCCGTGATCGAACGGTTACAGGCGGCCTACCGGGAGGCACTGTGCGCAAGCGTGGGCTAGCCCTCGGGCTCCTCGCGCTGTGCCTGGGGTTTGCCCTCGGCAGCCTCTGGGTCCTCGACCGCTGGCAGCAGCCTGCGACCCTGCCTGCCGGCGGCTACACGCTGACCGTGGGCGCGGGCGAATCGCTCGCGTCCCTGAGCCGGCGCCTGGAGGCGGACGGCATCATCGACAGCGCGCTGCTCCTCGACCTGTACGGCCGCTACACGGGCCTCGACGGGCGCATCCACCGCGGTGAGTACCGGCTGTCCGGTGCGCCGACGGCGGCCGAGATCCTCGACCAGCTGGTGAAGGGTGCCGTGATCGAGTACCAGGTCACGCTGCCGGAAGGCATCACCCTGGCGCAGGCCCTGGCGATCCTCGCGCGCGAAGAGGCGCTGGACAACGTCCTCGAGGGCCCCGCGGACCCCCGCCTGCTCGCCCTGGCACCCGGGCGGCCGTCCGCCGAGGGCCTGTTCCTCCCCGAGACCTACCGCTACCGGCGCGGAGAGAGTGACTGGGCGCTGCTGCAGCGCGCCCACGCGGCGCTGGAGGCGGCCCTGGCCGAGGCCTGGGCCGAGCGCGACCCGGCCGTGCCGCTCGCCGATCCCTACGAGGCCCTGGTGCTGGCGTCGATCGTCGAACGGGAGACGGGCGTGCCCGAGGAGCGCGGCCGCATCGCGGGCGTGTTCGCGCGCCGCCTGCAGCGCGGCATGCGCCTGCAGACCGACCCGACGGTGATCTATGGCCTCGGGGAGGCGTTTGATGGCAACCTGCGACGGGAGCACCTCAAGGATGACAGCAACCCCTGGAACACCTACCGCCATGACGGCCTGCCGCCCACGCCCATCGCACTGCCCGGGCTCGCCGCCCTGCGCGCCGCGCTGCAGCCGGCCGAGGGCACGGCCCTGTATTTCGTGGCCCGCGGCGACGGCAGCCACGTTTTCAGCGATACGCTGGAGGCGCACCAGCGCGCGGTGCGCGAATACCAGCTCAGGCGCCGCGCCGACTATCGCTCGACGCCGGGGCCCGGCTGAATGACCGGGCGCGGCCTGTTCCTGACCCTGGAGGGGGGCGAGGGCGTGGGCAAGTCCACGGCCCTGGACCACGTGGCCGCCCGCCTGCGCGAGGCCGGCGTGCCGCTGGTCACCACCCGCGAACCCGGCGGCAGCGCCCTCGCCGAGGACATCCGCGAGGTGCTCCTCGCGGTGCGCGACGAGCCGGTCGACGACCTCGCCGAACTGCTGCTGATCTTCGCGGCCCGGGCGCAGCACCTGGCCCGGCGCATCCGGCCGGCGCTGGAGGCCGGGCAGTGGGTGCTCTGTGACCGGTTCACGGACGCGACCTACGCCTACCAGTCCGGCGGCCGCGAGCTGCCGGCGCGCTGGGTCCAGCAGCTGGAGACCCTCGTCCAGGGCGAGCTGCGCCCGGACTGCACACTGCTCCTCGACGCACCGGTCGCGCTCGGCATCGAGCGCGCCCGCGGCCGGGGCGACCTGGATCGCTTCGAGCGGGAGGAGGTGGCCTTCTTCGAGCGGGTGCGCGCCACCTACCTGCGCCTTGCCCGGGAGAGCAGCGGCCGCTACCGGGTGATCGACGCCAGCCAGGACCTCGCCGCGGTGCAGGCACAGCTCGACCTGATCTGCGACGAGCTCCTGGCCTGCCGCGAAGGAGGGCGCCCGTGAGCGACGCGCCGGATACACTGCCGCCGGTCACGCCGCCGCTGCCCTGGCAGCGCGCGGCGTGGGAGCGGCTGCTGGCCAGCCACGCGGGTGGCAGCCTGCCCCATGCGCTGCTCCTCGCCGGCCTGCCCGGCACCGGGGGCGAGCGCTTCGCCCTGGCGCTCGCCCGCTACCTGCTCTGTGCCGACCCGGTACAGGGGATGAACTGCGGCGAGTGCAAGGCCTGCCGGCTGACGGCAACCGGTGCGCACGGCGATTTCCTGGCCCTGGAGCCGACGGGCAAGGGGCAGGTCATCCAGGTCGGGCAGGTGCGCGAGGCCATCGCCTTCGGCGCGCAGACGCCGGGGCTCGGGCGCTGCAAGGTCCTGCTCATTGCGCCCGCCGAGCGAATGAATGCGGCGGCGGCGAACGCCTTGCTGAAGACCCTCGAAGAGCCGCCCGCGAATACCTACCTGCTCCTGGTCACCGGCGCCGAGAGCCGCCTGCCGGCGACGGTGCGCTCGCGCTGCCAGGTGCTGCGTTTTCCGCTGCCGGCCGCGGACGACTGCCTGCCCTGGCTGGCCGAGGGGAGCGACCCGGAGACCGCCCGGCAGGCGCTAGCGCTCGCCGCCGGACGGCCGCTGCGGGCCGCGCAGCTCCTGCGCGAGGGCGAGGTCGAGACGGCGATGAAGCAGCGCGCCGCGGTCGAGGCGCTGCTCGAAGGGCGCGCCGCGGCGCCAGCCGTCGATGCCGCCCTCGCAGAGCTGCCGCTGGAGACCTTTCTCGAGCTGCTGGCCCGCGGCCTGCAGGATGCGCTGCGCGCGCTGGCAGCGGATGCCCTGCGCGGGCCCCGGGGCCGCGCGCTGCTTACCGGCCTGGACGAGGTGCAGGGCGCCCTGCGCGCGGTGGCGGCGGGCGCCAACCCGCAACCGGAGCTGGCGCGGGCGACGCTGCTCGGTGGCCTCGAGGCGCGCTTGGGGGAGCGGGCTGCCGATGCTAAACTGCGCTCCGTATTCTCGCCGGTGACGCGCGTGTGAGCGACGACCACAGCAGCCGCCAGGGCATTCTCTCCCTGACCATCAAGGACAAAGCCGTCCTCTACTCGGCCTACATGCCGTTCGTGAAGAACGGTGGCCTGTTCGTGCCGACGAACAAGTCCTACGAGCTGGGGGACGAGGTCTTCATGCTGCTCACGCTCATGGAGGAGCCGGAGAAAATACCCATCGCCGGGCGGGTGATCTGGGTGACGCCCCGGGGTGCACAGGGCAACCGCACGGCCGGCATCGGCGTGCAGTTCTCCGAGCAGGACACCGGTGCGAACAAGAAGATCGAGGAATACCTGGCGGGGCTGCTCACCTCGGAAAAACCGACCCACACCATGTAGAATCCAGCCGGGAAAGCGCGTTAAGTTATCGCGCTAACTGTTTGAAATTAAAGAAAATCTCTACAAAAAAAGTGGGCTCCGTAAAGGAGCCCAGGAAGACCATTAGGAGTGAAACATAAAGGAATTTCTTCCTTCAAAGAGCAATTGGGTTTGCTCCTGCGACCACACATTCCTGCGAGGAAATGGGACCACAGGACAAGTATCGCTCAAACGTGACAATTTTCCATGCCCCTTTGGGGGAATATTTAGTTCATTTTGTTATAAGTACAGAGCCCGCCAATCCCCATGCCTGCTAACGCCGCGCCTGCCCGCCTGACCGGGGCCATCGAGGGATTCTACGGACGCCCCTGGGCGCCGGCGGAGCGGCTTCAACTGGTCAGCGATCTCGCCGAGCTGGGCCTCGACGCCTACCTGTACGCACCGAAGGCCGATGCCCACCTGCGGCGGCGCTGGGCAGAACCGTGGCCGGCGGCGGAGGCGGCGTCGCTGGCGCAGCTGTCGAAGCACTGCCGGGACGCCGGCGTGGCCTTCGGCCTCGGCCTGTCGCCGTTCCGGCTCTACGCGGACTACGGCCCCGCGGCGCGCCGGGCCCTGCAGGTGCGAATCCGCCAGCTCGACGACCTGGGGGCGACCTTCCTCGCCGTCCTCTTCGATGACATGCCGGGAGACACCGCCGAGCTCGCGGTCCGGCAGACCGAGATCGTGGCAGACGTGGCGGCCTGGAGCGAGGCGGGGCGCCTGCTGGTCTGCCCGACCTACTACAGCGACGACCCGGTCCTGGACCGCGTTTTCGGCCCGCGGCCGCCCGGCTACCGCGAGGCGCTGGGTGCCACGCTGCCGGAGACCGTGGACATCTTCTGGACCGGCCGCACGGTCTGCGCCACGGCGATCGACGAGGCCGACGTCGTCGACGCGGCGGCCGCTTTCGGCCGCCCTGTTACGCTCTGGGACAACTGGCCGGTCAACGACGGCGCAAAGCGCTCCCTGCACCTGTACCTGCGACCGCCCCCGGCGCGGGAGGGCGCCCTCGCCAGTGCCTGCGCCGGCCATCTCTGCAACGCCATGAACCAGCCCGTTCTCTCGCTACCGGCGCTGGCCGGCCTCGCCGAGCTGCACGGCCGCCTACCCAGCGCCGCGGACTGGCTGGCCGGTCAGACACAATCTTGTTTCAGTGACTGTGTTGCATGAAAGTGCTGCTATGGCTGACGCTCTCGCTACCGCAT
>CAJWWA010000072.1 GCA_913048495.1 uncultured Halieaceae bacterium | reverse complement strand
CAAAAACGTTCACACGGAGTTCGTCTCCCGTGCCCAGCGTATACTCGACTTGCTGCCGCACAGCTGGACTTCCGGCGGCCGCCTCAGGGACCGCGGCACTCCCCGTCGCAGCTGCAGTGGACGTTCGCGGCGTCGCGCGCCGGATCGATGACGCTCGCCACCCAGTCCACCGCGCGCACCCCGGCCGTGCGCCGCGTGTACAGCTCGTCGTAGCGCAGCAGCGTGTGAAACTCGCCGCCGGCGACGTAGCTGCGCAGGTAGGGCAGGTCCGCGTGCAGGTCGTCGAGGTTGGCATCGAGCCCGGGCAGCAGCTCCGCCGGGTGACCGAGCAGCGCCAGGAACTGCTCCTGCACCGCATCGTAGGCATTGTCGTAGCTGTGGAAGCGGATTCCCGGCGCAGCGGCCGCGGCGAGGCGGTGCAGGTCGGTGATCCTGAGGCTATCGCTGCTGACGCCGGCGGTGTCGAGCACGGCGGGCAGGGCCGGAATCACCCCCCAGGACTCCCAGAGCACCGTCGGCGGCGGCAGGCGATAGCCGGCGCCACCGCCGCCGAGTTGGGTGATGCGCGCCTCGGGGTAGTGCTCGGCCAGCACTGCCGCGTACACCGGTGAGGCCAGGGCGCCGGCACTGCCGCCGGCCACCACCACCTCCGCGGGCTCGGGGAAGAAGGCGTAGGCCTCGGCCAGGGCCGCCTCCGCGTTGGCCCGGCCGGCGTGGCGGATGACCACGTCGCCGTCGGGACCGGGGTAGCGGGCCGTGGCGTCGCCGAGGTGCACGTCACCGGAGCAGTAGCTGACAAAGACCTGCGACCACTCTCGGAAGGGGTTTTCCGGGTTGTCGAGGTCGAAGGCGCCGCCGTACTCGCGCGGATCGTTGCCCGAGCCCTCGCCGGTGTGGACCCGGTAGGTCGGCCGGCCGGCGGGGTCGCAGGTGGCGGCATTCCAGCAGGCGCCGCCGCCGTTGAAGAACACCAGCAGGCGCGAGGGATCCGCCACGCGCACGTGAAAACGATAGGGGCTGCCGTCGGCACAGCCGGTCTCGCCGGCGCGCTCGATGGTCTGCCACGGATTGCCGGCGCCAAACGCCGCCGCGGACGCGCCAAGGGCGAACCCGGCGAGAAGGCGGGCCAGCCGCCGGCGGGCGGCGCCGCCCCGCGATCACTGCACCACCAGCTCGACGCGGCGGTTCTGCTCGCGGCCCTGGCGGGTATCGTTGCTGGCGACCGGCTGCGACTCACCGCGGCCGGAGGCTACCAGCGCGTCGCCGTCGACACCCTGCGACACGAGGTATTCCCGCACCGCTGCCGCGCGCCGCTCGGAGAGCGTCTGGTTATAGGCCTCCGGGCCGGAGCTGTCGGTGTGGCCGATCACGCCGAGGGTCACGCTGCCGTGGGCCTTAACGATATCGACGATACCGTCGAGGGCCCGCTTCGAGGCGGCGTCCAGCTCGGCGCTGTCGAAGGCGAAGTTCACCTCGTTCACCGTGAGCACGACTTCGTCCTTCACCGGGCAGCCGACGTCGTCGACGGTCACGCCGGCCGGCGTGCGGGCGCACTGGTCGCGGTAGTCCGGGACGCCGTCGCCGTCGCTGTCGAGGGCACAGCCGCGCGCATCGACCCGGGCGCCCGCGGGGGTGCCGGGGCAGCGGTCATCGTCGTCGTTGACCCCGTCGCCGTCGCTGTCGGCCGGGGGCGGCGGCGGGGGCGGCGGCTCGGCCTCTTCGCACCAGAGCGCGGAGAAGCCCGCGCCCACGGCGCCGCCGGGCAGTACGCCCGTGCCGCCGGAGATACCGCCGCCGACCACGCCGCCGAGGGCGGTAACACCGACGATGCAGCGCTCGTACTCGCGCTGCGTGAGGTTGGAGCAAGCGCCGAGCAGCAGGCAGAGCGGCAGGGCGATGAGGAGACGCTGGGAGGCGTTCATGGGTGACTCCTGTGACTGTCGATTGTTGTTCTTTGTAGACTCGAGTGCGGCGGGTTTACCCCTACGTTGTAGCACAGTCCGGTGAACCTTGCCTACCGGCCGCAGCAGCGGTCCGGAGGCGTGATCCACGCCACAGTTCAGGCCCCGTAACCTTGCCTGCCCCCTGCGCCGGGGTACCATCCCGCCCATCAGACAGCGCAGGGTTTCCCGTGGTCCCGTTCTTCCTGGCACGCCAGCCGATTTTCGATCGCAACCTGCACATGCATGCCTACGAGCTGCTGTTCCGCGACTCCCCCCTCAATGCCAACAGCGGCGCCCTCGACGACGATGCGACCACCGCGCAGGTCATCAGCAACGCGGCGGAAGTCGGCTTCGAGCGCCTGACGCGGGGCCACCCGGCCTTCATCAACCTGCCGCAGCGTTTCCTCGAAGAGCCGGAGCTGATCCCTCTCAGCCCGGAGCACGCGGTGCTCGAGATCCTCGAGACCGTGCAGCTCAACGACCGCGCCATCGCCGGTATCGAGGCGCTGCGGGCACGCGGTTTCACCCTCGCCCTCGATGATTTCGTCACCGGCCACGCCTTCGACCGCATCCTCGACCTCGTCGACATCGTCAAGCTCGACGTGCTCGCCCTGCCCGAAGCCGAGTGGCCCGCGGCGATCGAACGCCTGCGCGGCCACGGCTGCCGGCTGCTGGCAGAGAAGGTGGAAACCCGCGAGGCCTTCGACACGCTCCGCGAGCTGGGCGTCGACTACTTCCAGGGTTATTTCTTTGCCCGGCCGCGTATCATCCGCGGCCGGCAGCTGCAGCCGGGACGGATCAACCTGGTGCAGGCCCTGGCCCGCCTCAACGACCCGGACAGCACGGTCGACGAAATTCACGAGCTGGTGAGCCGCGACGTCGCCCTCGGCGTGAAGGCGCTGACCCACGTCAATTCCGCCGCCTATGCGCTCAACCGGCGGGTCGAGTCCATCCGCGAGGCGATCGTCTACCTGGGCCGCGACCGCATCCGCCGCTGGGTCTCGCTGTTCGTGCTGGCCAGCGCGGACAGCAAACCCGATGAGCGCATGACCCTGGCACTGCAGCGGGCCAGGCTCTGTGAACTCATCGCGACCCACGGTGGCCGGGAAGACCCGGACGCCTGCTTCACCGTGGGCCTGTTCTCGATGCTGGATACGCTGCTCGACACGCCGTTGCCGGAGATCATCCGGCACATGAGCCTGAGCGACGAGATGGCCGCGGCCCTGCTTTCCGAAAGCGGCGGCAGCGGCGTCGTGCTCGCCTGTGCACGGCGGCTGGAAAGCGGCGATACGGCGCAGCTCGCCTGCCTGGGCCTGGCCGCGGAGGACCTCGGTGAGCTGCTCACCGAGGCGATCTGCTGGACCGACGACTCGCTGCGCGAGCTGGGGCTCGACTAGCGTCGCCGGCTCCGGGCCGCGAAAAACTTGTCGAGCTCCACGGCCAGCAGGGGCGGGAGCCAGCTGAGGAGGATCAGCGGCCACCACTCCGTGGGGAACTCCGCCGTCCGGAACAGCGACTCGGTCGCGGGCATCATGGTCGGCACGAAACGGATCGCAATGCTGAGGCCCACGCCGCCGAGGAGCCAGGGATTGCTGAAGGGGGAGAAGGTGAACAGCGAGCGCTCCACGGAGCGGGCCGAGAACACGTAGCCGAAGTGGGCGAGGAGGATGCCCCAGAAGGCGGCGGTCTGGGCCTGGGTCAGGAGCAGCGGATCCACCAGCTCGCCGTCGACCATGGCCGCGCTGCCGAAGTGCCAGTACAGCAGGAAGCCCGGCAGGGCGATCGCCGAACCGACCAGGATCAGCCGGCGCAGGAACAACCCGTCGATGATCTCCGCGCTGGCGGACCGCGGCGGCGCCTCGAGCAGCCCGCGCTCCTTCTGCTCCATCATCAGCGGCATGGTCAGCAGCACCGAATCGAGCAGGTTGATCCAGAGGATCTGCACCGGCTCGAGCACGAAGCGGGTGGCGAACAGCGGCACCTGCGCCGCGAGCAGGATCGCCCCCATGATCAGCAGGCCCTGGGCCGCGTTGGTCGGCAGCGTGTACAGAATCGCCTTGCGCAGGTTGTTCCAGGCGTGGCGCCCCTCCTCCACCGCGGCGACGATGGTGGCGAAGTTGTCGTCCTCGAGGACCATGTCCGAGGCCTCCTTGGCGACCTCCGTGCCGCCCTGCCCCATGGCCACGCCGATGTCGGCGGTCTTCAGCGCCGGGGCATCGTTCACGCCGTCGCCGGTCATGGCCACGATATGGCCGTTGGCCTGCAGGGCCTCGGCGATGGCCTGCTTGTGCTCCGGCGCGACCCGGGCGAACACGGAAACCCGCTCCACGGTCTCGCGCAGCGCCGCCTCGTCGAGCTGGGTGAGGTCCGCACCGGTCAGCGCCTCGTGCGCGTCGATGCCGAGCTGGCCGGCGACCGCGCGCGCCGTCTCCGGGTGGTCGCCGGTGATCATCACGGTGCGGATGCCGGCGCGGCGGCAGGCCGCCACCGCCTGCACCGCCGCCTCCCGCGGCGGGTCGATCATGCCCTGCAGGCCGAGGAACACCATGCCCTTGAGGTCGTGGGTGCCGAGTTCATCCTGGTCCTCCGCCACCGGCAGGCAGGCAAAGGCCAGGGTGCGCAGCGCATCGCCGGCGAATTCGCGGGCCTTTTCCAGCGCCGCCTCGCGGTTGAGCGCCCGGGTACCACCGGCGGCATCGAGCTCGGTCGCGCACATGCCCAGCACGACCTCCGGGGCCCCCTTGACCAGGACCTGGCGCCGGCCGCCCTCCTCCACCAGCACCGCCTGGTACTTGGTGGAGGAATCGAAGGGCAGCTCCACCAGCCGCTTGACGTGGCCGTCGAGGATGCCCCCCTTGAGCCCGGACACGCGCAGCGCGATCTCCGTGGGGTCACCGCTGACGTTGCGGCCGTGGACGTGGGCGTTGTTGCAGTGGTAGCCCGCCGCGAGCAGGCGGCCCAGGGCGTGCTCGCCGGCCCCGTCCATGGGCACCTCGAGTTCGAAGCCGCCGCGCTCGCCGAGCGCATCGCCGGTCACCCGGTAGACGATCCCGCCGGCCAGCACCCGCGTCACCGTCATGCGGTTTTCCGTCAGCGTGCCGGTCTTGTCGGAGCAGATGACCGACGTGGCGCCGAGGGTTTCCGCCGCGGGCAGGCGCCGGATGAGCGCCTTCTTGCTGGCCATGACGATGGCGGCGAGGGCGAGAATCGAGGTGATCAGCGCCGGCAGCATGGCCGGGATCGTGGCTACTACCAGGGACACGGCGCCGAGGAAGCTGTAGCTGAGCGGGAAGCCGAGGTAGAGACCGTAGACGAAGTTGGCCAGGCCGACGATGGGAATGGCGATGGTCAGGCCGCGGACGAAGTTCGCGATCTTGCGCTGCAGCGGCGAGGGCCGGACCTCGGCGCTGCTCACCAGGTCGGCGATGCGGCCGAAGGCGGTCTCGCCGCCGGTGGCGCAGACCACCGCGTGCGCCGAGCCGAGGGTGACGTAGGTGCCGGAGAACCCCATGTTGCGCTGGTCGCCGGGCACCAGGTCGTCGCCGCTGAGCGCCGCCGCCACTTTCTGTACCGGGACGGACTCGCCGGTGAGCGCGGACTCGTCGGCGTGCAGGTTGCTGACGCGGGTGAAGCGCAGGTCCGCGGGAATCTTGTCACCGGCCTCGAGCAGGACCACGTCCCCGGGAACGAGGTCGCGGGCTGCGATGGACTGCTCCACGCCGTCGCGGACCACCATGCACTCCTGCACCAGCATGCTGCGCAGCGCGTCGAGGGCGCCTTCGGCCTTGCCCTCCTGCACGAAACCGAGGATGGCGTTGAGAAAGACCACGCCGAAGATCACGATCGTGTCCGGCAGCATCTCGCTGCCGAAGGCCGTCAGCGTGCCGGTGAACAGGCCGGTGGCGAGGAGGATGAGGACCATGGGGTCCTCGAACTGGCGCAGGAAGCGCACCCACGCCGGGGTCTTGCGGAAGGCGAGTTCGTTGGGTCCGTAGCGCTCGAGACGCTCCGCGGCTTCGGCGGCGGCGAGGCCGCCGGCGGCCGTCTCGAGCTCCGTGAAGACCGCATCGACCTCGAGCTGGTAAACGGGCTTCGCCATGGCAGGGACCTTACCTCCATCGCATGACAGGCTGGTGACGCGGCCCGGGGCCGGCCGGCGTCAGTCCGTGATGCCCAGGCGCCCCAGGTTGACCGTCGCCGCATCGTAGTTGGCACGGGCGA
The DNA here is from genome assembly GCA_913048495.1 of uncultured Halieaceae bacterium. Lineage (GTDB taxonomy): Bacteria > Pseudomonadota > Gammaproteobacteria > Pseudomonadales > Halieaceae > Pseudohaliea. The sequence goes on along the minus strand of CAJWWA010000072.1, from coordinate 6,741 downwards.
TGCGCGTACGGCGATAGGCATCAAAATAGCGCACCCGCGCGTTCGCCGCCGTCTCCTCGCGGATATTGACCAGGAAGAAGTCGCTGGCGCCGCGCTCGAAGCGCGCGACCTCCGCCCGCCGCATAATCTCGGACTGGTCCACCTCGAGCGCCGCGAGCTCCATGAGGCGCAGCGCGATATTGAGCTCGAGGAGGATGTTGCGCAGCTCGATCTCCACCTGGTCCTCGAGGCGCCGCTGCTCGGCGCGCAGCGCCTCGAGCTTGGCCTCCGCCTGGGACAGCTTGCCCCGGGCCGCCCGGCGCTCGAGGGGCACGGAGAAGGTGAGGCCGACGATCGCATCGGTCTCGTCCCGGGAAACCCCGCCCTCGCCGATGTCGCCGAAGGGCTGGGACAGCTCGAAGTTCAGGTCGAGCTGCGGCATCAGGGCATTCTCGGACAGCTCGACCTTGCGCACGGCGCGCTGCATGGCCGTCTGCAGGATGCGCAGCTCCGGCCGCTTCTCCAGCGTCGACGGGATATCCAGGGGCGGTACCGCTGCCTTTTCCCGCGGCGTCACCACCTCCGGGTGCGGCAGGCGCGCCGGATCGGGTATCACGGGCAGGCCGCTGTCGTCGCGCAGGAAGAACGCCAGCCGGTTGCCGGCGCGGCGGAAATCGCGCTCGGCGGTGGTGACCAGCGTGCGCCGCCGGGTGATGTTCTGCGCGTTCTCGGTGAGGAAGATCTCGGCCCGGCGCCCGCTCTCGACCTCCCGCTCCAGGCCCTTCTCCCGCTCCAGGGCGATGGACAGGAGATTCTCGTAGATATCGAGCTGCTGGCCGGCCGCCACCCACTCCCAGTAGGCCACCAGCGCCTGCTGCTGCACGCCGACACGGGTGAGCAGGACCTCGAGGTCGGCCTGCTCGAGGGCCAGGCGGCTGTCGAACTCGCGGAAGCGGCGCTCATCGATGTCGCGGTCGCGCAGCAGGCTGAACAGGACGCCGAGCTTGAGGTCGCCGCCCTCGTTGGTGAACAGCTCGTCCTGGTAGATCGGGAAGTCGCCGCGGGAGAGGCTGTAGGTGCTGTAGAGCTCGGCGCCGAGGGGCCGCAGCGCGCGGCTCACGCCGCCCTCGGCGTAGCGCCCGTCGTAGTAGCCGTCGGCCCAGGTGGTGCTGTCCCCCTTGAAGACGAGGTCGAAAGCGCCGAGGGCCTCGGTCACCTGGCCCTCGGCCGCACGGCGCTCGGCGATGGCCTTGAGAATACCCGGGAAGTGCTCGCCGGAAGCCAGCAGCACTTCCTCCGGCGTCAGCGGGCTGGTGACCAGGACCTCCTCGTCGGCCCGGGCGCCGGTCGCCAGGGCCAGCAGCAGGATGAACAGCCAGCGGCGCATCAGTTGCCCCCGCTGGCCTGTGCCTGGCCCGGGGACTGGCCGTCAACCGGGAAGTTCGGCGGGAAGTTGTTCAGCTGGCGCCAGATCTCGTAGCCGACGGACACGGTGTCGAGGAGCACCCAGCCGCGGGCCTTGGACCCGAAGCGCACGAAGCGCTGGTCCGGCCAGGGGGACTGCCAGTCCTTGTCCTCCTCGACCAGGATGCGGAAGCGGCCGTTCGCCTGCGCCGATGCGTCGATGGCCACCACGCGGCCGGCGAAGGTGCCCACGGCCTTCGACGGCCAGCCGCTCACCTGGATCACGGGCCAGCCCTCGAACTGGATCCGCACCGGGGCGCCGACGCGGACGATGGCGATGTCGCGGCCGTCGATGTAGAGCTCGAGGGCGCGCTCGATGTTGTCCGGGACAAAGGTCGCGATCACCTGCCCCGTCGAGACGAAGGTGGCGGCGTCGCCGGCGTTGACCCGCAGGATGGTGCCGTCGCGGGGCGCGCGCACGATCTGCACCGACTGCCGCGACAGCTTGACGTCGACGCGGCTGACCTCCGCGGCGGCCTGGGCGACGCGGGAGCGCAGTTCCTCCACGCGGATCCGCGCCTGCTCGAACTCCCGGCGCGCGGCAAGCCCCTGGTCGAAGAGCTCCTCCATGCGCCGGCGGTCGATCTCGGCGATCTCCAGCGCCGTCTCGGCGGCGCTCAGGTTGGCCACCACCTGCTGGCGCTCGCTGCGCAGCCGCTCGAGGAGCTGGGGATCGTTGTCGACGATGCGCACGATCGGATCGCCGACGCTCACCCGGCTGCCGTCGCGCACGTACCACTCCTGGATACGCCCCGAGACCAGCGCGTTGATCTCCTGCAGCCGGTCGTTCGGGTTGAGCGCGGTGACCTTGCCCGGCCCGCTCGCCGTCTGCACCCACGGCACGAAGGCCAGGAACAGCGCGATCAGGACGATGACAAAGATCAGGCTGAAGCCGATCGCCCGGGCGATCCGCGGCGTGCGGATGCTGTTGAGGGTGGTGAACTTGTCCCCGTGGACGTCGAAGTAGGGCATCTACACGCCCTCCCCGGTGCTGCTCGGCTCCATGCCGTGGCCCTCGACGGGTTCGCGCAGGGTCAGGCGTTCGAAGTGCATCTCGTCGCAGAGTTGCTCGTAGCTGTCGAACAGGCGCTGCTCCACCCGGCCGAGGTGGAGATAGGCGCTGAAGGTAAAATCGGTGTGCTTGTTGGTGAAGTAGATCACCGTGGTGCCCGCGCTCGACTGCAGCAGGTCCAGCGACGCCTTGAGGTGCCGCTCCGGCACCGCGTCGAAGACCTGCGCCAGCACGAGGACGCGCGGGCGGGCAATGAGCGCCGCCGCCAGCTTGAGCTGCATGGTCTCGGTGATCGCGAGCGGCCAGCCGGTGGTCACCAGCGGCGTATCCAGGCCCTCGCTGAGCTCGGTGACGGTCTTCTCCAGGCCGACCACGCGCATCGCGGTCATGACGTCGATGGCGTCGTCGTCGTCCGCGCTCAGGCGCAGGTAGTCGCGGATATCCGTTTCCACCGCCGAGGGCCGGTCGAGGACGATGATCTCCTGGCGCACCTCGTGGGCCTTCAGCGAGCGCAGGTCCTGGTCGCCGAGGGCGATGTAGCCGTTCTCGGGCTCCTCGTGGCACTTGAGGAGCTCGGTAAACAGGCGCTGGGCCACGTGGCTGTCGGCATAGGCGCCGACGCGGGCACCGGCCGGGATGCGGCAGTCCAGCGCCACGGTCGCGCCGCGGATGCTCGTGCGAACCGCCACGAAATCGAGGCTGGCGTCGAGCGGCAGCCGATGGATGGGCTCTTCCGGCCGCTCCTGCTCGATCTGCATGAACAGCGACAGCTCGTCCACCGCGGCGCAGAGATAATAGAAATAGTTCAGGTAGATACCGAGCTGGGAGATGCCGTACAGCACCACGGACAGCACCAGCTCGGCCGCCACCAGCTGACCGAGGGAGAGCTGCCCCTGGATGACCAGCCAGCCGCCCAGGCCGAGGAGCGCCGCGCTGCCCGCCGCGTAGAGGAACAGGAAGGACAGCGTCTGCGAGAAGTGCTGGCGGAACAGGTGGCGGTGCTGCTCGATGTACTCGCCGGTGAAGCGGTCCGTGCGCTCCAGCGCGTCGTCGATATGCCGGGCACTCTTGTAGAAACCGTTCGACTTGGCCAGGCCCTCGAGCCAGGCGGCGGTGGTGTGCTTGCGGTGCGACAGCTCGACGGCAGAGCGGATGGCGCGCGGGCCCCAGATGAACCAGACCAGCCAGAGCAGCGCGATCACCACCAGGTTAAACACCAGCAGGAACGGGTGGTAGAAGGAGGTCAGGACGAAGCCCGCCGCCGCCTGCAGGATGATCGTGAAGCCGCCGATCAGGATATCGGGCATGCGGATCATGACCTGGATAATGTCGAAGTAGCGGTTGAACAGCGGCCCCCGGCGCGTGTCCTCGAAGTGGGGGTTGCGCGCGTAGAGCGCGCGCAGGGCGATATCCGAGACGAGCCGTGAATAGAAGCGGCGCCCGAAGACGTCCATGATGTAGATGCGCAGCGCCCGCAGGGTCCCCGCGATCAGCAGCAGGCCGAACAGCGACAGCGACAGCACCACCAGCGGCGTCGGCAGCCCCGTGGCCGCCACGCTGTTCACGAGCATCTGCACGGACACGGGGGTGGCCACCGAGAGGATGCTGATGCCGATACCGTAGAGGACCGTGAGCGTGTAGAAACGGTGCTCGGGGCCCAGGATCTGCACAAAATAACGGAACAGCGTCGTCAGCGAACGCGTATCGACGGTGGGGGATTCTGCCATGGTGGGGTTTCTGGCCTGCGGGGTTGTCTAGTATACGTCCAGCCGGCGCGAGGGGATGCCCGGCGCCGAAAAAAATCGCTGCCGACGGGCCCGGCTAGACGACCTCATCGCCGCTGGCGAGAAGCGGCGCCGCATCGAGCTCCTCGGCGTCCATCATGGTTGCCACGCGCTCGAGGGCGGACACGATCTGGTGCTGCTCCCAGCTGGGCAGCCGCGAGAAGCGCGCCGAGAAACTCTCCTGCAGGGGCATGGGCGCCTCCCGCAGCACTTGCTTACCGAGATCGGTGAGCTGCACCTTCACGCGACGCCGATCCACGGCGCTGCGCTCGCGGGTGAGCAGCTGCTTGTCCTCGAGGCGGTTGAGGATCGTGGTCACCGTCGCCTGGCTGAGGCTGACGGCACGGGCGATATCGCTCGCCGTCGGCAGCCCCTCCTCGCCGATGGCGCGGATCACCACGAGCTGGGGGGTGGTCAGGCCCATGACCTTGCCCAGCTTGCGCGAGTGGATGCTGGTCGCGCGCATGATGCGGCGCAGCGAGACCAGCACTTCGTCTTCCAGTTCGGCCATGATCCTCGAGTGGTGCGTTTCCGCCAAGGCGCTTCAGGCCCCCGCCGGTGCCAGGGCTTCGCCGAGCGCGTCGCGCAGCGGTTGCAGCCAGGGCGCGTAATTGTGCCACTGTTCCTGCGCCGTGCGGAAGATCGGCTGGCGCACCTGCTCCGAGCTCGGCGTGCGCACGGCGCGCTCCGTCTCCCAGTAGCGCAGGCAGGCGGACTCGAAGGGCAGGTCGAGAAAATCGAGTATCCGCCGCACCTGCCCCTCGAGGTCGTCGAGCACATCCTCGTGCTGCACCCGCAGCACCTTCCCGGGCAGCACCGCGTCCCAGTGCGCCATCAGCTCGACGTACTCTCGGTAGTAGCGGCCGGTATCGGCGAGGTCGTAGCTGAACTCCTGCCCCTCCGCGAACAGCTGCTTGAAGTTGCTGAAGCAGCAGGCCATGGGCTCGCGGCGCGCGTCGATGATGCGCGCATTGGGCAGCACCAGGTGGATGAGGCCGATATGGCGGAAGTTGTTCGGCATCTTGTCGATGAAGCGCGGCGCACCCTGGCGGTGGATCCGTGTTTCCTCTAGGAAACGCTCGCCGAGGGCTTCCAGGGTTTCGCCGTCCAGGTCGTGCAGCACCGCCGGGTAGCCCGGGGTCCCGCCGTCCACGACCCGGCGCCTGAGCTGCTGGCTCAGGGCGAGGATATTGGGCAGCTCCTGGGTGCCGTCCACCTGGCTGTGCGACGAGAGGATCTGTTCGAGCAGGGTGCTGCCGGCGCGCGGCATGCCGACAATGAAGATCGGGTCCGGCGCCCGGCAGCCGGCGCCCTGCCGCGACTCGAAGAGCGCCCGGTCGCAGTGCTCGTGCTGCGCTGCGAGCTCCCGGGACATGGCGTCGGCGTCGTAGCGGCTGGCCGCCCGCTTCAGCCGGTTGCCCTGCGCATAGTGATGGAACGATGCCGCGTAGTCCTCGCGGTCTTCCTCGGCCTTGCCGAGGGCGAAGGACAGGTAGACCCGGTCCGCCGCGGACAGCCCCGGCGTGGCCAGGACCCGCTCCATGGCGGCGAGCTCGGCGTCGTCAAAGCGGTAGGTCTTCAGGTTGGCCAGCGAGTACCAGGCCTCGCCGTGGCGCTCGCGGCTCGCGAGCGCGCTGCGGTAGGCGTCCACGGCCCCCTCGTAGTCACCGCAGGTTTTCAGGGCGTGGCCGCGGGACGTGTGTGTCACCGGGTCGCCGGGGAGCTGCTCGAGCACCGCCGCGAAACCCGCGAGCGCCTCCTCGTAGGCGCCGGCCTGCAGGCACTCCACGGCGTGCAGGGAGCGCAGCTGGACGTTGTCCGGGTGTTCCTCGAGCAGCCGGGCGGCCTCTTCCCGGGCGCGGGCGAACTTCTGCCGCCGGCCGAGCACGCGCACGTAGTCGATGCGCGCGGGCAGGTTGCCGGGCTCGAAGGCCGCGGCGCTCTCGAGGAGGAACTCCGCCTCCTCGAGGGCACCGAGGCGGACGCCGATCTCCGCCAGCAGGCGCATTCCCTCGACGTGCTGCGGCGCCTCCAGCAGGAAGCGCCGGCAGAGCGACTCCGCCTTCAGCACCCGGCCTCGGGCGAGCAGGTCGGTCACCGCGACCAGCGGCTTCGGCAACGCCTGCAGGCGCTCGAGCTGGGCGGCGACCGCGGAGGCCGCCGCGCGCTCGCCGCGCGCCTCGAGGATCGCGAGCTGCCCGCGGAAACTGGCCACGAGCGACGGGTTGACCCGGCAGGCTTCCGCGTAGGCGCGCAGCGCGCCATCGCTGTCACCGGCATCGCGGCAAAGATGGCCGAGTTCCTGCAGCGCGTGCCCGTGCTCCGGCTCGGCGGCAAAGACCCGCTCCAGGCAGGCGCGCGCGTCATCGAAGGCGCGGAGGAAGCGGTGGCAGACGGCGGCGAGGTACAGGGCGTCGCTGCCCGCCTGCGGCGAGGCCGGGTCCAGCAACGCGAGCGCGCCGGCAAAATCGCCGGCGCGCATCTTCTGCTGCACCGCCGCCC
>CAJWWA010000071.1 GCA_913048495.1 uncultured Halieaceae bacterium | reverse complement strand
CGGCGCCGCCCGCACCACCCGAGCCGCCCGCACCACCCGAGCCGCCCGCGCCAGTGGCCCCGCCCGCGCCCCGCGTCGTCGCTTTCTGGTCGCCGTCGCGGCCCGTGCCCGTCCGGTCGGCGGCCTTCGAGATGCACGTGATTCTATGACCTGGTTTCCAGACAAAGGGGGCGGAGGCGTGCGACTCGGCCGCGTGGGTGAGACGCGCGTTGCAGCGGCTGAGGATCCGCAGGGAGCCCACCGCGACGGAAGCGGACATGCAGTGGCAAGCGCTAGCCGGAATCTAGCCGCCGAGAGAGAGGGGTGCATTATTGGGCAGCCCTGCTTCAGCTGGCGCGAATGGACCCCGCGCCACAGGGCGTGCAACGCATGACTGAAGAGCAGCTCGAGGAACTGAAGCAGCGTATTGCCGCGCGTATCGCCGCGGCGCGCGGCGCCGCGCCGCGCGCGCTTGCACTCGAAGTCGTTCCACTCGAAACCGTTCAGCCGCGCGAGCAGCTCGTCCTGGTTCATTGCCGCGCCCCGTTCCTCATCAGGAGCCGGTCTCCGTGCGCGTCAGCGCCTGGTCGTACCAGAGCAGCAGCTTCTCGTCCTCCTGCAACGCCTCGTCCGGAATCTTCTTGGCGATCTTGATGATGGTCTGGTACTCCTTCTTGCTCCACGCATCCCTGAAGCCGGCACGCAGCACCTCCAGTCGAAACTCCTTAAGGCGACGGCCGGTGAAGCCCAGGTAGGCCTGGAACTCCTTGAGCAGTGCCTTCTCGCGCCTTTTCTCCAGGTCCTGCGCCTTGTTCGGATCGGGCGCATACCACCGGTCTTTTGCTTTAGCGATTAGGCGCGGATCGTTCTTCTCCAGCCCACGCAGATCCTTGTGGTTGGTGGACAGGTAGCTATGGATCTGGCTGGGAACCTCACCAGTGCCGTCGTATTTCAAAAAGTTGTTTTCCAGTAGTGCCATCAGCTCTGGCTTGGCTTCGTGCTTCTTCCAGCCGGCGCCGAGTTGAGCCGTGAGTTCAGGATGGACCTCTTGATAGGTCGAGGGGCGGCGCTTTAGGAAGTCGGTCAACCAGTCTATGGCGCTGCGCTCGTCAGAAACAAACAGATCCATTTGCGGCGCCTGGGCTACCTGGGCGCGCTTCTTGTCATACTCGGCCACTTGGTCAGACAGAAAGACCATGCCGTCGCGGTCGGGGAAGCGACTGCGCACACCGTCTTGAAACTCCTGGCTGGAAAACGGCACGGGCGCGCTATGCCTCACGAACCACGCAACCATTCGGTCAAACAGGATGCGTGGATCACGCTCAGCGACAAATTCCAGTTCGCCGTTTCTCATCTTCACCACGGGTAGTTGCTTCAGGTGGGTCTGAACAAAGTCCCATGCCGATTCGGGTGTGGCCCCACGTTGTGCGAAACGTTGCTCCAAACCACCATTGGGTTTGTAGGCGGAGATGACCAGGTCTTGTTTGACGGCGACCGCCGTGGTTACGGCCTTGAAACTGCCCTGCTTTTTATCCAATGCTGAAACGTTGGCAACCACAAAGCCTGCTTGCTGCATGGCAGTTTGCAGCCCATTCCATACCGCTGCCTGCGTATTGGAAAATACCACGGTCATCCAGCGGCCAGGTTTCAGCACGCGGAAATACTCGCTGAAGCAACCGGCCATCAGCTTCCGATAGTCTTCAACCGATTTCTGTGCTGAGCGGTTTTCCTTGGCGCGATCTACAATTGCATCCAGCTTTGCCTGAGTGGTCACGCCGTGCCAGGCCTCGACAATGAAATTCAACTCGGCATAGGGCAGGTTTTCGCCAAAGGGTGGGTCGGTGAATATATAGTCGATGGAGTCATCAGAAAGTGGCAGCTTGGCTGCTGAACCAGTTGTCACAGCAACATTAGATGCTAGTTTTACCGGTCTAAAAGTCTTCGTTAAACGATCCAGTTTTCCGTCAAGGATATACCAAGGGCTACATTCTGAGTGTTGGGATGCAACATAATAGACACCTGCCAAATACTGATTTACTTGAGAGTACCCAGTCGGTCTGTATCGGTTAAGAAGAGTTGCAGTCCATATAGCCTGTTCGACCATGAAAAGTAGGAAAGAGCGTATTCGAGGCGAAGGATGCGCGAGAGCTTTTCCCCATAGCAATCCCATCGCCTGGGCAGCTCGCGGAAGGAACATGTGATGAGTATGAGAAATCCCCTTGTCACGCATACGAGGCGCCTCCCACATGTCCGCGAAGGGAAACGCGACCACGGGCATGTCGTCAGGCAGCGGCAAGGCATCAATTCTTTGTTGAAGTGCCAAATCCGCCGCATCAGGATTTTTCTCGTATTTCGTTTTACCAATGCGATACGCAATCAGGCTTGGTACACGCTTAGGAGTTGATAGCGTTTTACCTGTAACCCTGTCGAGCGTGTTGATGTAAAGTCGTTCAAGCTTTTTCTTTGTCAGCCCTACGTTGCAGTGCGGGCACGGGAAGCTTTCACGCACCCGCTTACTTTCTGTATCCAGTGCCTCATCGAGAAAGTTCACTTCTCCAGCGCATTCAGGGCAACTGAACACCTCACTCCAAACGGTAAACTCGGTCCGCGCTTTCGTCTTACCGTCGCTGTGCAGGGTCTCGTACATCCAGCCGATTTCCTGCTCGACTTCCTTGAGCAACTGCTTGCCTGCCTTGGCGAAGGCATCAACATCAAAAGGAATGTTGTAATTGGCTCCAATGAAGGTTGCCGCCGGCGACAGGTCGTTCAGTACAACTCGCCGTGCGCCCCACTGGGGAGCCTTGCGGCCCTCCTGCTTCCAGGCCATCTCGATCTCGTGCCGGTGGCTGGCTGGCGCCGATCCGCACCACTGCGCGGCAACGCCTGTCATGCCTGATCCCGCGAAGCCATCGAGCACGATGTCGCCTGGCTGGGTGTAGTGCAAGATGGACGGCACGATGGCCAGATGCGGCACCTTGGTGTGGTAAGCGTGCGCCCGATAAATGGCGTCGGCCTTGCCGACGGACACATCGATCGCCAACGGCTCGCGTCGATAGGGTTCGGCTGGGTCAAAGGGCTTCCCGTACTGCTGAACGAAATCGGCCAGCCAGGGATTCGGGCACGCGGTGTAGTACGGCGGATCGGACATAGCGAGGATGGCCTCGTCCGTCCCCTGCGGGAAACCTTCCTGCTTGCGGAATTCCGGGTCCTTCAGCTTCTCGGCCAGGAGCTTCAGGTAGTGCTCGCGGCGGGCCTGGTCGTTCGGAAACGTTTGTCCCAGGCACTCCACCGGGCCTTCGTCGTTTGTAATGTTCTTGAACAGAGAGCTCATTCTTTTTCCTCGGCTCGGTTGGCCTGAATCAGTGCGGTCGCAGCCTGCTTGGCTGTGCCGTTCAGTTTGTCAATGGATTTCCTGACCCGCTCCAACTCTTCCACCACCGGATGGTGGGGAACGCTGGTGCCCATGTAGGGCCGCAGATCGACGTGCGTTTTTTCGCTGTACATGCTCTTGCCATGCCCGTATTCGGCCGAGACGACAAAGGTGGGCGGACAGACCGCGGCATCGGCATCCGCCGCGAAGATCTCGAATCCCATGCCGAGATCGAAGAGCAGTTCCGACATTGGCGGAAGGCAGTCGATCGGCTTGGTGAAGGCAGACTGCTCGGCCAGATTGCGCGCCTCCGACCGGTCACCGAACTGGTAGAAGTCCCGGTCGATGTGCAGCCGAAGGTTCTCCGCGGGCGAGCGACCGACGTTCCTGACCAGCAGCTGCAACACCGGTGTCCCGAGCCGAACCTGTACCGACACGTGGACATAGGGCCGATTCTGGTCGGCCATTTGGTCGCGCATCGCGGCGACAGCCGCCCGGTTCGCGCGCAAAATGAGGAACGTCAGGAAGGCGAAGGTCGCCGTCAGCAAGACGTTTGCCAGCGACAACCATTCGGGCCAGGTGGCGGGCATTGTCAGTGGGCTGCCATCAGTCATTGAGCACTCCCCGCCACCCTCACTCGATCACGAACCGCAGCTTGTCGGCATCCTTGCCCTTGCAACGCTCGTTCAGGAACGACTCGCAGCGCCTATGCAGGTCGTTGCGCATCGCGGACGACCCGCCGGCGAGCTGCGCTTTCTTTGATGTCGCCGCTGATCTGACAAATCGGCGCGAGTATCCGCGCCAGCCAATGGATAAGGATTGGCCGAACTTCCATTCAACATGCCATTTATGGCCACAAATGGAACAAACAATGGAACGCGCCATATGGCTACCCATTCAATCCTTCCCTTGCTTGAGTACCCACGCCGCGCCCCTGCCACGCCCCTCCAGGCTGGCCGCCCCTTCCAGGGCCAGTTCGGCCATGAGTCGTTTGACTTGGGCCCGGTCGAGGTGCGTGATGCCGCGAACTTCTGCATTGGTGAGCCCGGGCTCGTTCTTTTGTGCGCGCTGCCGGAGAACGCTGAGCACCCGCGTCTTGGCGGATTCCCAGTCGATGCGCCGGTCGCGTTCCGGGTGGCCGGGGGCCGCGAGCCGCCGATGAAGATCGGAGCGTAGCACCCAGTACGTGCCGCGTCCGGCGCCGCCGCGCTCGGTGTACCCAAGATCGCGCTCCATCACGCTCAAGGTTTCCCTGGCGTCGGCCTCGGTCTGCTGGGTGATCAGGGCGGCGGTCGCGGTATCGATCTCGGGGTGACGCAGCAGGTGTTGCAGGATGAGAAGCTGCTCGACGCCGAGCATGGCCCCGCGGTCGGCCTCCGCGGCGACAAACAGCCGGAAGGGCACGGACAGATCACTTGCGCGCAGGAGCACGCGCACGGCCTCGCCCTCGTCGAGGATCTGCGGCGGTTCCTTGCCTTCGATGAGCAGGGATTGATACATGCGCCGCACGCCCAGGTTGCTGCGATTCACCAGACGCAGGCGGGTGAGCGCATCGACCAGCGCCGGATTACGCGGCACCGGGGTGTGGCGCAGGATGTTTTGCGGGGTAATGCCGCCGGGTAGTCCGCCTGGGTTGCTGATTTCGATGCGCCGCATGAACTGCTTGACCATGATGGGGCCATGCATGCGGTAATCGGCATGAACGAAGGCATTGAGCAGGGCTTCGCGCAGGGCGATTTCGGGGTAGGTGCGAATCTCGAAATGGAACAGGCCCTGTGGCACCGTGGTGATGGGGTTGTCGGCCATGATGCGGTCGAGCATGCGCTCCAGCGCGACAATCAAGGCCTCCTGTCCATCGGCGCGATCGCTGTAGTCGACATCGCTCGACATGCGCAGATGGGTCCAGGCGTAGCCTGGAAACTGGGCGCGAATGGCGTCCGTCGTCCCTGCCAGGAAAACGCCGGCGCGCAACAGGCGGCCGTTGCGGATGAGCCCCAGGGCGGCGAGCAGATCGCGGTCCGGCAGTTTGAGCAGATCGTCTGGTGCGCGTTCGCGCCGGGCCGCTTCACGCAGGCGCTCCATCGCGGCGGCGGAAACCAAGGTTTCGATGCGCCCGGCCACTTCGGTGGCGGTGAAATCGGTCTCGCCGGTTTCGATCATCACGCGCCGGCGCAGCGTGCCCGTCAGGGGTTGGCAGTCGGTGCCGACGCGGATCTTGCCGCGCCCCTGGGTGTCGGTGTACGGCGGCAGCCCTGGGTGGATCTGCATGACGAGCAGCCGGCCGGTTCCTTCGGGCACCGGTAGCTCCTGGAAAACCGGCGTGAGCTTGGGATCGGTCCCGTCGTAAACGGCCTTCTTGAGCCGGTTGACGTCGATTTCGGGCGGCACGCCACGAATCGCGCCGGCCCGTCCGACCGTCTTGTCATTGACACCGAATACGACCGTGCCGCCACCGCCGTTGGCCATGCAGACCGCCATTTCGACGACGAGATCGACGGCGCTGGCCGTGCTGCGGCGATTCCACTCCTTGAAATCCAAGTCCTGGGCTTCGAGGCTGCTCGTGGGTTGCCCCTCCAATGCATCGAGCAGTTCGGCGATTTCTCTGATGTCGCGCATGGCTATTCGACCACGAACCGCAGTTTGCTCGCGTCCTTGCCCTTGCAGCGCTCGTTAATGAACGACTCGAACCGCCTGCGCAGATCCTCGGGCGTAGCGGGCGATCCGCCGGTCAGCAGGGCCTTCTTGATGTCGTCGCCGGTCACCACGATCTTCTCAAGGCCGGACAGCGCCTCCTGCACCGCCGCGATGAACTCGGGCGTGACCGGATCCGGCAGGGCCTTCGAGGCGAGGAAGCCCTTGATCAGATCGCGCTGTGCGGCCTTCAGCAGCTCGAAGTTGGCCTGGATGATTGGGTCGTCTAGGTTGTCCAGCAGGGTTTGCTGCCACCCATCGAGCAGGCGATCGAGCTCATCATCCAGCGTCTTGAGCACGTTGGCGGCTGGCAGCAGGTCGCCTTGCTCGTTGGCGGGGCGAAAACCGCAGTGCGGGCACACGGGGTTTGCGGCCAGTTCGGATTCGACTAGAGATGCGCAGCTCTTGAGCTTGTCCAGCTTGTCTTCGAAGGTGGTCAGCTGGCCGGTGGGCATGAGCGAGATGCCGGCCAGAGCACGCAGGGTGGCAATGCGCGGGTCCTTGCGCAGGGCGGACTTGGTCTTGTCTTCCGCCACACCGAGCCGGGCTTTGCTGTGTTGCGCCACGTACGCGGTGATGCATTCCTTCTTCAGCGTGGCCAGACGCTCGCGGTACTCGGTGGCATGCGTGGCGCTCTTGTCCGCGACGAGTTTGTCGAGAATCTCCTTGCGGGCTGTCTGGGCCTGTTGCACCCAGGCGTGGTCGGCGGCGAGCACCATCTCGGCCTGCGACAGATAGGCCGCCGTGGTACCCAGCTCGGCCACCAGGTCGCGCAGCTTCTCCACCGAGGACAGCACCTCGAGATTCTTCTTTTGGGCATCGATGTCGGCCTGGGTGATGCGCAGATTCTTGAGCTTGCCGACGGTGTTGTAGGGCGATAGTCCTTCCAGGAAGCCCTTGAGGGCTTCCAGCCGCGTGCGCCAGTCGCGCAGCTCTTCCTCGCGCAACAGGGACTGGCCCCAGAAGCTCAGGCGATTCTGCAGATCGGTGCCGACCGTGAGCACGCGCTGCACCTGCTTGGCCACGGCATCCAGCAGTTCCTTGACCGGCTCTTCCCTGCCTTGCGTCGCCATCTGGGCAAGTCCAGACGGCAGGCCCAACAGCTCGAACAGCGAGCGCAGGACGGCGACATTGATCTCCTTGGGCGCCTCGACGTGCTTGAACGCTTTCAGCTCGTCCAACGCACGTTCGACCAGCAAAGAGAGCTTGCCGGAGTCGATCTTGTCGCCGGTGATGGCCAGCACGATGTCGCCCGAGTAGATCAGGCTGCCCAGCACCGCCACCAGCAAGTCGGGCTCCAGACGGAAGCGCACGGGCGCGAAGTACTCGACGTCGGTGGGGCCGCTGATCAGCTCGCTGCGGTTGAGGACCTGCCCGTGGCCCTTTGCCTGAAGTCGGTTCAGCACTTCCTGGGCGTACCTGGAGCGCGTGGGCTCGATGCGGTCGCCGTCCAGCATCTCCAGCGCATCCAGGATGGCGATCGCATCCTTGGTGCGCGTGCCTCCCGCCAGCGCCTTCAGGGCGTTGGTAATGAGCTGCTTGCGGTTCGATTCGGTGACCAACACCGAGAAGGTCGGATATTCCGGCGCCAGATCCGCGAAGTGGGTGCCGAGGGCCAGACCTGAGGTCACATTGACGATGTCGCGGAAATTGGCGCGCTCGTCCGGGCCCAAGCGGAGCTTGTCGCGCATGGACACGCCCTTGGCCCATTCCTGCAGGGTCTTGGTCTTGCCCTGGTAGGTGACCTCGAAGGCGGTCATCTGCTTGTCCTGCAGCCACTTGCTCATGTCGCGCAGGGCGGCCTTGGCCTTGTCCAGGTAGACGGCCTTGGCCGCGCCGCTGGCCGTGGAAGCCAGCTCCTGGGCGGCAGCGTAGAACGCCAGGTGACGCTTGATGGCGTCATCCAGCCCCTTCAATCGGAAGAACACCTCGTCCGTTTTGTTGTCGTCGCGGAAACGGGGCGGCTCGAAGGGCTGAATGAAGTAGATGTAAAAGTCGCGCTCCGGCTGGGCGGTCGGCCGGTCGTTGGGCGCACCGAGAAACAGGTAGCCATTGCGTTCCACGCGGCGCTCCTGCCATTCGATCTGGTGCTGCCAGATCTTGTAGCCGGTGACATAGGCATGCTCATCGGTGCATTCCATGAGCTGCATGAGGGCGCTGTAGTAGGCGCGGTCCAGGGCGTCGTCGGACAGTGCCTCAGCGCGCTTCTCGATCTGGGCGTCGTAGTCGACGTCCTTCTTGAGGTCGAGGTAGTACTGCTCGGTGTCGGGCGCCTTGGAGATGAACTGTCCGTTCACCGTCTTGACGATCTCGCGCAGGGTCGTCTGGACCGCCGTCAGCAGGTCGTCGGAGGGCTCGCCACCCATGTCCTCGATGCCGGGCTGGTACAGGCAAAGCGTGTCGCGCAGTTCCTCGGCCGTGGGTCCCACCGGCACGTAGATGTCGCCACCCGTGGTCAGGCGGTGTACGGACAGCCCCTTGATCACTCGCTCGGCCATCGCTTTGTAGGCCGGGCGCGTGAATGCCTTTTGCACCCGTTCACCCAGCACTTCGGCCACCTTCAACACCGGGCCGATGTTAGGATCCGAGCGCAGCACGGAGTTTGAGGTGACGGTGTCCCAGAACTTGTCGAAGCCAATCAGGCCGGGGCGATCGGTCGGCACCTCGTCGCCCAGGATGGCCTGAATCTGGTCGCGCAGGGTGACCAGCGCGCCGCGCTTCTCGGTGAAAATCAGCCGTTCGAAGGTGCCGATGTAATCCGGATGCACGGGGAACAGGCGGACGTACTCATCCATCCGCTCGTTCATGTTGCTGTAGAACTTGGCGAAGGGCGTGAGGTAGGTGCGGATCTTGTGCTGCTGGTCAGCCGACTTCTTGAGCAGACGCTCCGCCACCACAAAGCTCACGTCCTGCCGGGCCAGCAGAACCTGGGTGAAGCGCTCGTTCACGCGGCGCAAACTGTCGGCCACATGCTGGAAGCGGCTGCTGTCGAAGATGGCTTCCTGAACGCCGGCCACGAAGCGGAAACGCAAGTGCTTGGTGACCTCGCCGATCTCGCGCAGGAAGGACAGATCCAGCACCAGGTCGTGGTCCTTGCGGGAGCGCAGGAATTCGAGGAATTCGTCGACGACGAGTAGGACACCCTGGCCAGGATGCACCTCATCGAATGCGGCCATCATTTCTTCAAAGGCCGCTTTGTTGTTCACCACCTTGTCCGCCGGAGGGAACGTGTAGCTGACGCCCTGGTTCTCCAGGAAGATTTCGAGCTCCTGCGTGATGATGTCACGCAGAGACATCTGGCTGGAGATCTCGATACGGTGGACTTTGAACTTGCCGGCAATGCTGCCAGCGGCCTCCGCGACCTTGGGGTGGTGGATCATGGGGACGTAGGCCGCGTCTTCGGCGATCAACGACAGCACCGACATCAAGTGCGACTTACCGGTGCCGTAGTTGCCGACCACGAGCACGCCCATGTGATCGACCGATTCGTCGAACGAGAGCTGCGGGATCATCTGCTTGGCAATCCGCTCGGCCATGTCATCGGAAATGACATAGGTGGCGACGAGCCTCGAAGCCGATTCGGGCCGATTCGCGTCGAGTAGCTGAATGACCGACTCGATCGGCTCGAACTGAATGAGATCTCCGTAGCGCATGCGTTTTCCCCTTTACCCAATCGTTTCAATTTCGAACGAAACCACGCCCTCCAGGCCGTAGTCCTGATATTCCGGATGCCCCATCTCGGCATAGCGCAACCGGCCGTCACGCAGCTCTCCTGGCCATACCGCCACGACACGCCGGGCATGAGCATGGCGCTTGAGCAGGTCCAGAGGATCGAGCTTGAGCGCCCGGTCAAACAGCAACTCGATGTTGTCGAGTAGCAGCAGGTCACCGCTCGCATACTCGTCGGCCAGCTCCCGCATAACGACGTTGGCCTGAAGTGCTCGCTGCCGCTGGGGAAGCGCCGCGAGACGCCTTCCCAGCGTGGCTCCGACATTCATTACCTTCATACCGCGCCGATTGGCCAGCTCGGCCAGCAGTGCGCTCTTGCCGCAGCCAGGGCGGCCGACAAGCAGGACCAGTTTGCTGTGAAGTGCCGCGCTCTCATCTACCAGACGGTCCAGTCGTGTGAGCATCGGGCAGCCCTTTACCCATTCCCGCCATGAGGTGTGCCAGGAACATCGCCGCCCTGAGCCTCCGCCGTCTGCCTCTTGATCCACTGGTCGATTTCCTGGCGCGGGAATCGCCAGGTGCCACCGACTTTGAATGCGGGGATCCTCTTCGCTGCCGCCAAGCGATAGACCGTGCGCTTGCCCACCTTGAGGTAGGCAGCCACTTCATCGAGCGTGAATATCTCTCCAGTGTCGTCTTTCATCGCTTCCTCACCCGGTACCGGGACAGGGGCCGGTTATGGTGGTAATCTTGGCAATCTTACGACACTTCCGTGCAATCATGAACAGCTTGGAGCATTGATTCCAAATGGCCAGCATATTCATGTCCTACTCGCACAGTGACGAGGAGCTACGCCAGGAGCTCGAGAAGCACCTCGCTGGCCTTCGCCGGCAAGGCGTGATCGGCACTTGGCACGATAGGCGGATCGGGCCGGGCGAAGAGATCCATGGCCCGATCAGCGCCCACCTGGATTCAGCGGAAATCGTCCTCCTCCTCGTCAGCGCTGATTTCCTGGCGTCCGATTACTGCTATGACATCGAGATGGCCAGGGCCATGGAGCGTCACGACGAAGGCACTGCTCGCGTCATACCCGTCATCCTCAGGCCCTGTGATTGGCATGGGGCGCCTTTCGGGCGCCTAAAGGCGGTTCCAACCGACGGAAAGCCCGTCACGAAGCATGCAACGCTCGACGACGGCTTCCTTGAGGTTGCGCAAGCTGTGCGCCAAACAGTCGAATCGCTTGGTAGCTCCACGCCGGCTTCGATACCCGCCAGTGGTGCCGCAAGTTCGGCTGCCGCCACTCAGCCGGGACCGCGCTCAAGCAACCTGCGCGTCAAGAAGGAATTCACCGACCGCGACCGGCACGGGTTTCTGACCGAGGCCTTCGACTACATTGCTCGATACTTCGAGAATTCAATGAACGAGTTGCAATTGCGGAACACGGACGTGGAAACCGACTTCCGGCGGATAGACGCCAACAGGTTCGAGGCCATCGCGTTCGTCGGTGGCCGCGAACAAAGTCGCTGTGGTATCTGGCTCGGCGGCCTGTCGCGGATGGACGGGATCTCGTTCTCTTACGGCGGGGTGGGAAGTGGCAGCAGCTACAATGAGTCCATGTCCGTGCGTGACGACGGCTACAATCTTTATCTCGAACCGATGGGAATGGCCCATTTCGGTCAGAGGCAAGATTCGGAACTCACCCACGAGGGTGCTGCCGAATACTTTTGGAGCCTTTTCGTCGAGAGACTCAGGTAGTTGACCATATGGCAATTGAGCAAACGAGACGAAAATCTACCGGCCGAGCATTCCATGTACTCTCTGTCGGTGTGCGCGCGGTGCTTGGCTTCCTTCGCCGCGCCGTAGACCTTCTCGCTGCGACCGCCCAAACCTCGCCAGCCAATGACGAACTCAATAGCTCGATTCGGGGCGGAGTGCTGAATTATCGGACGGGCAAGCTGGATGACGGCACCGATCCGGTCGGGTGGTACGAGCGCGACTAGCGCCGAGCACCTGCGCCCTTCGTCAGCATGCCCTTCCCGATCGCGCCGCCTTGGCGACCGGCGTCCTGTCCGGGCCCCTTCAGCGGGCTGGTAGCCGCTTCAATCGATCGACCGACCTTCACGCCCGCCCACGCCATCATCCCGCTCCAGAGCAGCGGGAGCCCCAGATAGAGACTGGTCGTGATCATGTTGAGCAGCATGCGCTTGGCATCGTGCTCGCCGGGGTTGGCGAAGATCTGCAGGAACACGTTCACGTCCGGGTACATCGACAGGATCAGGTTCTGATCCACCCACCTGGCCAGGTACCAGAGCACGCTCCAGAACTTGACCGTGAAGATCGCCATCGCGCCGATCACCATCATCGATAGCGAATAGCGGGACAGGACCACGATCACCGGCAGCAGCGCGTAGATGCCAAGCAGCATCAACGCCTGCACCATCGGCAGCGCCTGCAGCACGGTAGTCATGGTCACCGAGAAGAGCGCCGAGGCGGTGATCACACCGCCGGCGGCGAGGCCACCCTTGACGAAGTTCTCTGCCGTGGCGAGCCACCCCGTGCTGGTCGTGTTGCCGGCCACGAGCTCGTTGCTGGACCAGGACGGCGGCGCGTTGTTGAGCACGGTGCGGACGACGGCATCCTCCTGCTGTTCGCTGGCCAGGATCGGCGCCACCGCGACGACCAGGCCGGAGAAGCCGGCCGAGGTCGCATCCGCCTCGTTGATGAGCTTCTCCCGCAGGCCCTGGGTGCCGTTCTCCCACCACTCCTTGCACGTGGGCTTGCCCCAGGTGGGCGGCGATGCGGGATCGTACTCGGTGTCTCGGGCCGGGCTGTAGGCCCAACCCGGGATCTGCTTCGAGGGCCGCAGGACGTCGTAGTAGCCGGCGGTGTCCCGGTAGACGTGCGAGCCCATCCAGTCCGGATCGTCGTCGCCATATGTGCCCAGGATACCGGCCACCGCGGCCGTCGTCGGCCGTTCCGCCTGGTATTTGGAACGCGCCGGCACGTAGCACTCGCTGAAGAAGTCGCTCGTCTCCTGGCGGAGCCGCGGATCGGCGATGGTGGCGAGCCGCGCCTGTTGTTCGTAGGTCCGCAGGTCGCTCGCGGTGGGCAGGCCTTCGACCACCGCGTGATTGAAGCCGGAGCTCATGGCCAGCACGGCGTACCACCAGACCGGGATGTTCACGGTCGCGGGTGAGCCGTTGAAACCGGCCGCGCCGTAGGTGCTCTGCGGCGCCGCCACTGTGGCGGTCGCCGGCGTCGGGTCGGTGAGCGTGGGCTGAGGCTCGTAGCTCAGGGCCCCGGCATTCAATGGAGTGAGCGCCGCTGGCTGCCCGGCCAGCACCACGACGAACAGCGCCAGGAAGAGTTCGATCTCCATGCGCCGCAGGGAGAGTCCGGTGACCGTGCCGAACTGACCGCCCTCGGCGGGG
>CAJWWA010000070.1 GCA_913048495.1 uncultured Halieaceae bacterium | reverse complement strand
TCGCACTGCTGCTGGCGGCCGCGCCCGCGCCGGCAGCGCCCGGGGCGATGGCAGCACTCGACCCGGCCGAGCGGGAGTGGCTTCGGCAGAACCCCGTGCTCTATGTCCGCAATCTCGTGGAACTTGGCTGCTACAACGCGCTGGACCGCGCCGAACCCCTGAGCCTGGATCTCGCCATTCTCCGCCGCGCGCTGCAGCCCTTCGGTGTCGTGGTCGAGTTGGATCCCGGAGCGGTGGGCCCGGCGGCGCTGGAGGCGCTGCGCAGCGGTGAGGTCGACCTGCTCGTCGGGGCGGCAGGCGGGCAGCAGGCGCCGGAGGGGGTGCGGCTCAGCCGCGCCTATCGCGCCGAACCCGTGGCTCTTGCGACACCATCGTCCCCGGCCCTCGGCGGGGACGATTTCTCCGGGCTCAGTGTTGCCGTGCCGGACCAGCTTTTCGACCCCGCGGTGCTGCGGGCGAGGCACCCGGACACGGTCTGGGTGAAGACACCGTCGGTGGTGGCCGCGCTGCGGGCGGTGGCGCGGGGTGCCGCCGATGCCGCCCTCGGGCCGGCGCGGGAGCTCCGCTTCCAGGTCGCCGAGCAGGGCCTGGACACGTTCCGGGTTAGCGAGCGCAGCGATGAAAACGGCCGGGGCGAGCTGGCCTGGCGCCTGGCGCTGCCCGAGGCGGAGCCCGGGCTGGCGTCCCTCGTGGACAAGGCCCTGGCGGCGCTCCCCGCCGCCGCCGTCGCGTCCCTCGAGGAACGCTGGCGACAGGCTGCGGAGCGGCACTCCGGGGCCCGGCAGGCAACGCTCGAAAGCGACGGGCAGCGCCTGCTGCTCGACCTCGCCTTCTGGATTCCGCTCGCCATCGCCGCGCTCTTCCTGGTGCTGCTGGCTGCGCTGCTGCTCGCCAGCCGGCGCCTGTCACCGCGGACCCTGGAGCGCTACCTGACGAACAACCGGCTGCGTGCGGCGGTTGCCTTCGGCACCGTTGTCTACGTGGCCCTGGTCCTACTGCTCGCCGTCACGGCGCTCGAGCGCATCGAGGAGCGCACCCGGTGGCAGGCGGGGATGACCCTGGAGAGCGTCAATCGCATCGCCCGGACTCACCTGGAGCAGTGGTTCCGCCGTCGACAGGAACTCGCGCGCCTGGTGGGGACGACGCCGGCGGTGGTTGATGCGCTTCACGCCGGCGGCCAACTGGCGGACGATCCCTGTCACCGGGAGTCGCGACGCTACTTCCGGGTGATGCAGATCCGCTGCCTGTTGCTCACCGACGGCGGGGAGTTGCTCGGCCCCGCCGGCGCGGCGGCGGAGAAGACTGCCGCGACCCTGCGGCAGGTCGCACCCGCAGGGCTCGCCGCCAGCGCTGCCGGCGAACCCCGGCTGGTGTTCCTGCCGGCCACCCCCGGTGAGCGGCGCGGGCTGGCTATCCTCGAGCCCGCCGGCTTCGAGGGCAGCGGCGTCCTGGCGCTGGTCGAGCCCGCGGGCCTCACCTTCCGGACCATTCTCGAGAGCGCGCGGATCGGGCGCAGCGGGGAGACCTACGTGCTGGACGCGGACGGGATGATGCGCAGCCCGAGCCGCTTCGAGGCGCCCTGGGCGCAGTGGCACGGCGCGGGCGACACGGTGCCGGTCCGCGATCCGGGAGCGCCGCTGACCGCGACGGGCGGGGGCGCGGATGCAGAGCGGAGCTGGCCGCTGACCCGCATGGCGAGCAGCGCCGCCGCCGGGAGAGACGGCCTGAACGTGGCGGGTTACCGCGATTACCGCGGCATCCGCGTCCTCGGTGCCTGGACCTGGCTGCCCGCGCTGCGTCTCGCCGTGGCCACCGAAATCGACGAGGACGAGATCCTCAGCCAGCTCGCCTTCCAGCGCCGTCAGCTGATCGCCTCCACGGTCGCGGTCGCGGTGCTCGCTGTGATGCTGCTGGCCTTCGTGCTCTGGTTCAGCGATCGCAACCGGGTCCGCCTGCGCGGCATGCTGGCGGCCCAGGACCGGGAGCTGCGCATCTTTGGTGCCGCCATGCAGGGCAGCCCGGTGGCGATGTTCGCCACGGACCGGGAGGGGCACATCCGCTCCGCCAATCCCGCCTTCGAGACGATTACCGGCTACCCGGTGCGCGATGCTATCGGCCGGACCCCGCGCCTCCTGCAGGGCGGCCAGACGCCGGGTGCTACCTACGAAGCGCTCTGGGACACGATCAAGGCGGGCGACCACTGGCGCGGCGAGCTGGTGAACCGGCGACGGGACGGAGAGGAGTACTGGGCCTACGTCACGATCGCACCGGTGCTCGACGACGCGGGCCGACCCGAGTACTTCGTCTGCCTGCTCGACGACGTCAGCGAGCGGCGCCGGCTTCTCCGCTCTCTGGAGGATAGCGAGGCGGCGCGGGAGGATGCGCTCGCGGCGGCTGACGTTGCCCCCTGGAGCTGGGACATGCAGACCGACTACTGGTCTTTCCATCCCAACCTGGCGCGCATGCTCGGGATGGCCGACGGCGCCTCGCTGGATGGCACGGACCCGTTCGAGCTTGTCCACCCGGAAGACCACGACCGGGTGCAGGAGGCCCTGGAGAACGGGCTCGCTACCGGCGAGTTCACCGAGGTTGGGTTTCGCATGCGCCGGGTCGACGATGGCTGGATACACGTCATCGGCCGGGGGCGGCTCACCCGGGACGAATTCGGGCGGCCGCTGCGCGCGGATGGCATCAGCATCAATGCCACGGCACTGGTCGAGGCGAGGGAGCGGGAGGCGGTCGCCGCCCGGCGTGTCGAACTGCTGCTGGACAGCGCCGGTGAAGGGGTGATCGGCATCGACCGGCAGGGCACGATCACCCTGGTCAACCGCGTTGCCGCGGAGCTGCTCGGCTGGAGCCAGCAGGCGCTACGCGGCTGCAACCTGCACGAGACCGCCCACGCCAGGCACGAGGACGGTTCCCCGCGGCAGCTCGAGCACTGCCCCATGGCCCCGGACATCAGCGAAAAGCAGGTGGTCACCGACGACGTGCTCTGGCGTCGCGATGGCACGGCCCTGCCGGTCGAGTACGCGGCCGTCCCCGTGGCCGACGCGGAAGACGACCTGGCCGTGATGATCGTGTTCCGGGACATCACCGAGCGGCGGCGCGCCGATGACCTGGTCCGCGCCAGCGAGGACCGGCTTCACGGCGCGGCGGATGCGGCCAACCTGGGGCTCTGGGAGTACCTGCCGGACGAGCTGGGAACGCTGCACACGAACCAGCGCTTCATCAGCATGCTCGGTCAGGATCCGGCCGCACTGCGTGAGGGGGCCGATCGCTGGGCGCCGCTGCGCAGGGGCCTGGGCACGCTCGATGCACTCGTGCACCCGGGCGATCGCGCCGCCATCCTCGAGGACCTGCGCGCCCGGGGCGGTGCGGCGGAAGAGACCGGTATGGGACGCTACGAGTACCGCGTGCGCGTGCCCGGGGAGGGCTGGCGCTGGTTTGCCGCGGTCGGCCAGGTCGTGGCGCGGGATGAATCCGGTCTGCCGGTGCGGCTGTCGGGCGTACAGATCGACATCCAGCGCGACAAGCAACTGCACATGGAGCTGGAACGGGCGCGGCTGTCCGCCGAGGCCGCGAACCGGGTCAAGTCCGACTTCCTGGCCAACATGTCCCACGAGATCCGCACGCCCATGAACGCGATCATCGGTATGTCCCAGCTGGCGCTGCATACCGACCTCGATGCCCGCCAGCGCCGCTACCTCGACCGCGTGCAGCAGTCGGCGCAGGGCCTTCTCGCGATCATCAACGACATCCTCGACTTCTCGCGGATCGAGTCCGGGCGGCTGGTGTTGGAGAGCGTGGAGTTCGACCTCGACCAGGTGCTCGAGAGTCTCTCGGCCCTGGTCACCCTGGACGCCGAGGCCAAGGGCCTGGAACTGGTCTTCGACCGGGGGCGCGACGTCCCCCGGCGGCTGCGCGGCGACCCGACGCGCCTGCGGCAGGTGCTCGTGAACCTCGCCAGCAATGCGGTCAAGTTCACCGAGCCCGGTGGCGAGATCGTTATCGCCGTCGGTGCCGAGGACCTCGGCGGGGACGAGGTCGAACTGCGCTTCGCGGTCACCGATACGGGCATCGGCATCAGCGCCGAGCAGCAGGCCATCCTGTTCAGGCCCTTCTCGCAGGCCGATGCCTCCATTTCCCGCCGCTACGGCGGCAGCGGGCTGGGGCTGGCGATCTCCCGCAACCTGGTCGAGCTCATGGGTGGCGAACTGGGCGTGGAGAGCCGGGAGGGCGAGGGCAGTAGCTTCCGTTTCACGGCGCGGATGCAGCAGGTACCCGGCGCCGCGGGGCACCGCCCGGCACCGGGCCCGTCGATCGCCGGCACCCGCGTGCTCCTGGTCGAGGACAGTGCGCGCGCACGGGCAGTGCTCGCGTCCATGCTGGAAGGCCTGCGCTGCAGTGCGACGTCCGCCGGCGGCGCCGCCGAGGCCGGCGAGCGCGTTGCCGCGGCGGATGGCGATCCGCCCTTCGACGTGCTGCTGGTGGATGCCGTGATGCCCGACCGGGACGGGCTGGCCACCCTCGCGGCGCTGCGCGCGGACCCGCGCCTCGCCGCGGCGGACACGGTCCTCATGGCAACCCCCGGCGACCTCGAGTCGGTGCGTGAGGCGGCACTGGCGGCGGGTGTGACCGAGCTCTTGGCGAAGCCCGTGACCCCCTCGAATCTCCACGATGCCCTGTACCGGGCCCTGCACGGGGAACCGGATGTCGCCCCCGTACCGGAAGCACCGCCGCCGCGCGCCCATCCGGCGTTGCGTGGCGCGCGCGTTCTCGTCGTCGAGGACAACGACATCAACCGGGAGGTCGCCGAGGAACTGCTGAGCGCCCAGGGCGTGCAGGTGTGGACCGCGGTGAACGGCCAGGATGCGCTGGACCAGGTCGCGGCGCGCCCCTTCGACGCGGTGCTGATGGACTGCCAGATGCCGGTCATGGACGGCTACCAGGCCGTCGAAGCCCTGCGCCGCGACGCCCGCTTCAAGACACTGCCGGTCATTGCCATGACCGCCGAGGTCATGGCGGGGGACCGGGAACGGGTGCTGGCGGCCGGCATGAACGATTACGTTCCCAAGCCCGTGGACCTGGAGGAACTTCTCGACACGCTCGGGCGCTGGATCACGGGGCGGACGCAAGGAGATGGCCCGGCCCTGGCAATCGTCGCTGCGCCGGATGAGGACGCGGACCTGCCGCCGGTCCCGGGCATCGACCTCGGTGCGGCGCTGGCGCGCACGCGGCAGGACGCGGGATTACTGCGGCGCCTGCTGCATCGGTTCCTCGCTGACTACCGGGATTTCGGCGAGAGCTACCGCGCGGCGCAGGCGAGCGATGACAGCGGGGCGCCGCGGCGCCTCGCGCACAGCCTCAAGGGCGCGGCGGGAACCGTGGGTGCGCTCAGCGTTCAGCGCGCCGCCGAGCGGCTGGAGCAGTCGGCCGGCAGCGCCGGGGAGGCGCCGTCGCTCCGCGGAGTGCAGGACGCCCTCGCAGGCCTGCTGCCGGCCCTTGCGGAGGCCCTGGAGCACAAGCAGGAGGAGGCTGCCAGCGGGGAGGAGCCGGCCGACCTGGCGGATGGGCTCGACCGGCTCGAGGCGCAGCTGGTTGCCGGCGAGGTGGACGCGGTCGACACCTTCAACGGCCTGCTTCCGGCGTTGCAGCGCGAGGTGCCGGCTACCGCCTACCGGCGCCTGCAGCGGTCGCTGGGGCTGTACGATTTCGACGCCGCGCTATCCGGCTTGCGCGCTCTGCGCGCTGCCCTCCGAGACCGCCGGTGAGCCGTCGAGCGCGTCGGCCACCTCGCCGGGCAGGGTGAACCAGCGGTCGGCCGCGGCACCTGCCGGCAGCGGGGAGTCCGAAAGTGCGGCGCGACAGTGTGCCGCGCTGGCACCGGCGGCCAGGACCCGCTCTGCCGTTGCCGCGAGGGCCCGGTAATCGGGCGTCATCGCGGGCGCACCGGGGACCGGGGTCGCGAGGAAGTCGGTAGCCGACAACCTGGCCGGCGGCTGCGGCGCATCATCGCGGTGCCGCCAGAGCCCCGCGCGGGGATCGAGGCGGTAGCTGGGCAGCAGGCGCCAGCCGTGCCGGGCGACCAGGCGCAGCGCCGTGAGCAGGTAGTCGAGCTCGGCCTCGTCGATGAAGTAGTTCACGTTCAGCCGGACCCAGCCCGGCCGAAGCGCGCCGAAGCCCTCGGCCACCCGGCTTTCGAGGGCGGTCGAGCGGCCCTCGTCGAGGCCGAGCAGGGCGTGGCCGTAGGGGCCGGCACAGGAACAGCCGCCGCGGGCCTGGATGCCGAAAAGGTCGTTGAGCAGGGCGACCACGAAGCCGTAGTGCAGTTCCGATTCCCCGTGGTTAAAACGCAGCGAGAAGATGGCCAGGCGCTCCGCCTCCGAACCGCCCAGTACCTCGATGTTCGGCTCACCGGCCAGCGCATTGAGGACCTGCCTGACCCGCCTGCGCTCGATAGCCTCGATGGTGTCGGTGCCGACCGCCTGCTGCAGCTGGAACACCAGCCCCGCGCGGATCGACTCGACGATAGCCGGCGTGCCGCCTTCCTCGCGGCGCTCCGGGTCGTCGAGGTAGCGGTGCGCGCGCGGGTTGACGAAGGAGACGGTGCCGCCGCCGACGACCGCGGGGACACTGTTGGCGAGCAGTTGTCGCTTGACCGCCAGCACACCGGGCGTTCCCGGGCCGCCGACGAACTTGTGCGGCGACAGGAAAACGGCGTCGATGGGCGCCCCGGGGGCATTCAGGTCGATGCGCACGTAGGGCCCGGCCGCCGCGTAGTCCCAGAAGGCGAGGGCGCCGGCGGCCTTCAGCTGCCGCGTGATGCCGGGCACATCGCTGCGGATGCCCGTGACGTTGGACGCGGCAGAGAAACTGCCGATGCGCAGGGGACGGTCGCCGTAGCGGGCCAGGGCCTCGGCGAGCGCCTCGCGATCGATGGCGCCGTCGTCCGCAAGCGGGATGGGCACGACGTCGGCAATGGACTCGCGCCAGGGCAACTCGTTTGAGTGGTGCTCGTAGGGGCCGACGAAGACGACGGGGCGCTCGGCCTCGGGTATGCGCGCCGACAGGTCGTAGCGCCGGTCGAGGTCCCGGGGCAGGCGCAGCCCGAGGATGTCGATGAGACGGTTGATGGCCGCGGTGGCGCCGGCACCGCAGAAGATGATCTTGTCGTCCTCACTGCCGCCGAGGGCCCGGCGGATCGTGGCGCGGGCCTCTTCGCGCAGGGCGGTGGTCTGCGCCCCGGTGAAGGACGTTTCGCTGTGGGTGTTGGCGTACCAGGGCAGGACCTGTTCGCGCAGCGTGTCCTCCACCAGGTCCAGTGCCCGGCCGGAGGCGGTGTAGTCGGCGTAGACGAGCGGGCGCTGGCCGAAGGGGGTGGCGATGGGGCGCCCGTGGCCGATAACGCCGGCGCGGATGCGCTCGATGAGGGCCTGGCTGTCGCTTTGCATGTTCACCTCCAAGATGCTGTTGCGACCAGTGTAGGGCGCGGGGAGGGAAACATTGTTCCTATTTGTTGTTTGATTCGCTGTTGATGCGCTACATTTGTTGCGTTCATGCCTGATCATTGCGCCGTTCATTCAACCAGGGAGGTCTTCATGGCGGCAGAGCTCGACAAGCTGGACCGGCGCCTGCTCGATCTGTTGCAGCGGGACGCCACGCTGTCCCTCGCGGACCTCGCCGAGGCGGTGAGCCTGTCCCGCTCCGCCTGCTGGCGGCGCCTGCAGAAGCTCGAGGCCGCGGGCGTCATCCGCGGCCGGGTCACGCTGCTCGAGCCGGCGGCGGTCGGACTGCCGCTCACGGTGTTCATCCTCATCCGCACCAACCAGCACAACGCCGCCTGGGCGAAGCGTTTCCAGGCCGTGGTCAGCGAGGTGCCCGGGGTGCAGGAGGTCTATCGCATGGGGGGCGACGTCGACTACCTGGTCAAGGCCGTGGTCGCCGACATGCCGGACTATGACCGGCTCTACCAGCAGCTCATCGAGGCGGACCTGGCGGACGTGAGTGCGGGGTTCGTGATGGAGGAGCTCAAGCACAGCACCGTGCTGCCGCTTTGAACCCGGGAGCGGGTCTGCGCTGAGCCGGCGGTGAGCCGGTTCCGGCGCCCGCCGCAATGGTGTAGCTTACGGCGCACCGCCGCCACGCCGCGGCCGCAGAAAGGAAACGCCATGGCGCCGCACCCGCACTACCCGCACCTCTTCTCGCCCCTCGACCTGGGCTTCACGCAGCTCCGGAACCGTATCCTCATGGGCTCGATGCACACGGGCCTGGAGGAAATGGGCCCGGAGGGCTTCGAGCGCATGGCGGCCTACTACGCCGAGCGCGCCGCGGGCGGGGTAGGCATGATCATCACCGGCGGCACCGCCCCCAACCGCGCCAGCGAGCTCGCGGCAACACCCTACGGCCCCTTCGACAGCGAGGAACAGGTCCCCTGGCACCGCCAGGTGACCGACGCCGTGCACGCCGCCGCACCGGACTGCCACATCTGCCTGCAGATCCTCCACGCGGGCCCGCTGGCGCGAAGCGAGGACCCGGTCGCACCGTCGGCGATCGCCTCGCCGCTGAATCCCCGGGTGCCGCGGGAGATGACCGAGGATGACATCGAGCAGACGCTCGCGGACTTTGCCCGCTGTGCGCGCCTGGCGAAGGCGGCGGGCTACGACGGCGTGGAGATCATCGGCTCGGCCGGCTACCTGCTTTCCACCTTCCTGCTGGAGAAGACCAACCAGCGTGGCGACCGCTGGGGCGGCAGCTACGAGAACCGCATGCGCTTCCCGCTCGCGGTGCTGCGCCGCGTGCGCGAGGCCGTGGGGGACGACTTCATCGTCATCTACCGCATCGCGGCCATGGAGATGATGGCCGATGGCAGCAGCTGGGAAGAAGTGGTCCAGCTCGGCAAGGCCGTGGAGGCGGCGGGCGCGACGATCATGAGCACCCATTTCGTCTGGCACCAGGCGCAGGTGCCGACGATTTCCACGCGCGTGCCGCGCGCCGCCTTTGCCAGCGTGACCGGGCGCCTGCGCCGGGAGCTCTCGATCCCGCTGATCACCAGCAACCGCATCAATATGCCGGACGTGGCCGAGCGCGTGCTCGCCGACGGGCTGGCGGACATCACCTCCATGGGCCGGCCGATGCTCGCGGACCCGGAGTTCGCCCGCAAGGCCGACGAGGGCCGCGCCGACGAGATCAATACCTGCATCGCCTGCAACCAGGCCTGCCTGGACCACGCCTTCCGCGGCAAGATCGTCTCCTGCCTGGTCAACCCGCGCGCCTGCCACGAGACCGAGCTCAACTACACCCCGGCGGCGTCTGCGCGGCGCATCGCCGTGGTCGGCGCCGGCCCGGCGGGCCTCGCCTGCGCGGTCACGGCGGCGCAGCGCGGTCACGCCGTGACGCTGTTCGAGGCGAGCGGGGAAATCGGCGGCCACTTCAACCTGGCCCTGCGCATCCCGGGCAAGGAGGAGTTCGCCGAGACGATCCGCTACTACCGGCGCATGATCGAGCTGCACGGCGTGGAACTGCGCCTGAACACGGCGGTGGCACCCGAGAGCCTGGGCGATGACTGGGACGAGGTCGTGGTGGCGACGGGCGTGCACGCGCGTACGCCGGCGATCCCGGGCATCGACCACCCGATGGTCATGGGTTACCGGGAGGCGATCATGGGCACGCGCGAGGTCGGCCGTTGCGTCGCCATTATCGGGGCCGGGGGCATCGGCTTCGACGTGGCGGAGCTGGTGTCCCACGCCGGGCCCTCGGCGGCGCTGGACATCGACGTCTTCGCCCGCGAGTGGGGGATCGATTTCGCGGGCCACCCGCGCGGCGGCGTGGCCGGAGTGCAGCCGGTGGTCGAGCGGGCCGACCGCGAGGTGTTCCTGCTCCAGCGCAAGCCGACCAAGGTGGGCAAGGGCCTGGCGCCGACCACGGGTTGGACGCACAAGCTGGCGCTGAAGCGCCGCGGCGTGCACATGCTGGCGGGCTGTGAATACCTGGGTATCGATGACGGCGGCATCACGATACGCCGCGATGACGCCGTGCAGCGGCTGCCGGTGGATACGGTGATCGTCTGTGCGGGCCAGGAATCGACCCGCGACCTCTACGACGCGCTCGCCGCGAGGCGGGAAGGGGTGCACCTGATCGGCGGCGCAGACCTGGCGGTGGAGATCGACGCCAAGCGCGCCATCGACCAGGGCTGCCGCCTGGCGGCGGGGTTCTAGCCGCCAGGTTCGAAGCCAGGGACTGGGCCGGTCGCGATCCGGTCGGTGCGCCGGTCAGTCGCCGAAGAGCTTGCCGAAGACCTTGTCCACAGCGCTGTCGACGGCGTTGTCGGTCTCCCGGTCGACCTTGTTGTCGACCTTCTGCTCGGTACGGTCTGCCTGCCGGTCCGCCTGGCCGCCCAGCGCATCCATCATGCCGGAGAAGAAGCCACCGGACTTGCCTTCGCTGTCGCCGCCGGCCTCCTGGCCGGAGGACTGGCCCATGGCGCCCATCATCGCGCCGAGGCCCTGCATGTCCATGGGTTCGGCGGGCAGCTCGAAGCGCGCAGCCGCGATGCTGTCACCGGTGAGCTCGGTGACGGTCATGTCCTCGCCGACGCGGAGGACGCCGAGGTTCATCTCGTTGAGTTTCTTCTCCAGGTCCTTGTTGTCTTCCTTGAGCTGCTCCTCGCCGAAAGCATCCATGGCGGCGCGGCCCATGATGAACATGGCGTCGCGGAACTCGATGGCCCGCTTGTCGTCGGACATGACGACTTCCTGCGTGCGCTCCACGCCGTCCTCGTTCGTCGTGAGCATGTAGACGTCGCCCTTGATGCCCGCGACGGTCTCCGAGCGGCCGGTCTTCTCCAGCGAGACGAACTCCGCCGTGGTGGCCGACGGTGCGGCTTGTTGCACCATGCCCGAGAATCCCTTCATCATGCTGCTGGCGTCGATCACCATGGGCTCGCCGTTGTTGAAACTGACGACGTACAGGGTGTTGTCGCGAACGAGCATGTAGGACTCGTCTTCCACGCCGCCCACGCGGAGCAGGTCGTCGCCCCGGTACTCGAAGGTCATGGTCGAGCCATCGCTGTTGGCGATGGTAGCGGTGCCCGCCGAGGCCGGCAGCGCGGCGGCGAGGGCGAGCGAAAGGGCCAGGGTTGCGGGCAGGGTGCGCGCGAGCGTTGATCGAGGCGATGGCTTTTTGGAAAAGGACTTTGCAGACGGGGACATGCTGGACGGGGACATGGGAGCCTCCTTGGCAGGCGATGATTCCAGTGGAGACAGTGTAGCCCCTCGCCGGGGCGGATCAAGGCAGCGCGTGCGCCGTGTTTCTTGACCCGTCGCTCCTGCCAGGCAGCGTGCTGGCTGCGGCCTGGGCGCTCCTCGCGCTCGGCCTCCTGGCCGCGGCGCGCTACACGCCCTGGCGGATCCTGCGGCTGTCGCCGGAGCGGGTGCACCTCGTCGCCGGGGGAGCGGTGGCCTGCCTGCTGCTCTGGCTACTCAATATCCGCATGATCGACGGCCTCGTGCTGCACCTGCTCGGCGTCACCACGCTCACGCTCGTCGTCGGCTGGAGCCTGGCCCTGCTCGCGGGCGCCGGCGCGCTGCTGGCGTTCGTGCTCGCGGCGGACCTGCCCTGGGGCGGCTACCCGGTGGCGTGGCTTTTCACGGTGGCGCTGCCGGCGACCGCCAGCTGGCTCCTCGCCCGGGCGCTGTACCGGCCGCGGCTGCGCAACCCGTTCTTCTACATCCTCGGCGCCGGCTTCGCGGGCGGGGCGCTCGTGGTGCTGGTGGATGCCGTCGCCGCCCTGGTCCTGTTCAGCGCGGTTGGCCTGGAGCGCTGGGTCGACGGTGCGCTCACCTTCTGGCCGCTGCTGTTCCTGGTCATGTTCTCCGAGGGGTTCATCAACGGCATGTGCGTCGCCGCCCTCGCAGTCTTCTACCCGGATGCGGTGAAGACCTTCGACGACCGCTTTTACCTCGACGACGCTTAGGGTAGGGTGGCGCGCGGCGCCGAAGGTGCCGTCCCCCCAGTCCTGGAGAAACCCGTGGCCGACCTCGCCGCCTGGCAGTATGCCGCCATTGCCGTGCTCTTCGTGTGGAGCGGCTTCGTGCGCTCCGGCCTCGGTTTCGGCGGGGCGGTACTCACCCTGCCTTTCCTGCTCATGGTGCACAACGCGCCGCTGGTCTTCCTGCCGCTGATCGCGGTGCACCTGCTGTTTTTCTCGTCGCTCACTATCGGCCTCGCCCACTGGCGGTCGCGGCGGGCCGGGGCGGGCGGCGAGGCCGCCGGGGGTACCGTGAACCGGGCGTTCCTGCGCTACGCGCTGCCGCTCATGTTCATTCCCAAGCTCATCGGCGTGGCCGGTGTCATCACGCTGCCGGCAGACATCGTCAGCGGCTTTATCTTCGCGCTCGTTTCCATCTATGCGGTCAGCTACATCCTGGATCGGCCGTTCCAGGTCCGCGGCGGCCGCCTCGACCCCTGGCTGCTCATGCTGGGCGGCTATGTCAGCGGCACGTCACTCATTGCGGCGCCCCTGGTGGTGCCCGTGGCCGCCAGCCGCATGCCCAAGGAGCAGGTGCGCGACACCCTGTTCGTGCTCTGGTTCCTGCTGGTGGCGGTCAAGCTCATCGCCTTCGTGATCGGCGGTGTGGACCTGCAGTGGCAGCACCACCTGTGGCTGTTGCCCTGCGCTGCGGCCGGCCACCTGCTCGGGCTGCGCTTCCACGCCTACACGCTGCGGGCCGAGACCAAGGTCTTCTTCCGCGTGCTCGGGGTCGGCCTGCTGGCGGTCAGCCTCGCCGGCCTGCTACGCCTCGCCGTCGCTTGAACCGGGGGCGCGCCTGTGGTCTCTTAGCAGGAGCGGCGCGCGTCGTGCGCGCCCCGGAGTTCGAGGTAATCCCCCCATGAAAATCCTCCACAAAGCGTGGCTGCCGGCACTGGTTGCCACCCTTCTCGCAGCGCCGACATTTGCGCAGGACAAGGCCATGCTGGAGAGCGACTGGCTCGACCTCGTCAAGGGCTACCGGGGCGAGAAGATGGGTCTCGAGGTCAAGGAGTCGCGGATCGATCCGGAGACCGGTAAGCGCCACCTCGTGATCGCCGTACCCAAGGTCAGCGTGGGCGACGCCAATGTCATGGAAGAGGTGCTCGTGGTCGGCCGGCGCCCGGAGCGCCCGGACCTGCTGCCGGACCTGGAGTTCGAGTGGGTCGAGGATTACGACAACGACTTCTACGGCCTGCTGGTCCGTTTCACGGAGGACCAGGAGACGCCGCTGCGGCTGTATTTCTCCTCCGAGGCGGGTTTCCTCCAGCCCTGAGCTCCCTTGACTTGCCGCGGCCGCGTCCCTATAGTTGCGGCCCTTCGCGCCCGTAGCTCAGCTGGATAGAGTACCTGGCTACGAACCAGGCGGTCGGAGGGTCGAATCCTCCCGAGCGCGCCATTCTTTCC
>CAJWWA010000069.1 GCA_913048495.1 uncultured Halieaceae bacterium | reverse complement strand
CCCCGCCGCCGACACGTCGCAGACCGCCGCATCCCAGTAGCCCACGCCGATGAGCCCGCCCCGGCGGGCGATGTCCCGCATCAGGCCGTCATCGATGTTGCGCGGCGTGTCGCAGGCGCCGCGGAACCCGGTGTGGCTGACCACCACCGGCCGCGCCGTCAACGCGAGCACGTCGCGCACGCTCTCCGGGGACGAGTGCGCCACGTCGATAATCATGCCCCGTTCATCGAGCCGCTCCACGACCCGGCGGCCGAAGTCCGTGAGCCCGTGGCTGCCGGCGCCGTGGAGTGAGCCGCCGAGGGCGTTATCGAAGAAGTGGTGCAGGCCGACCATGCGGTAGCCGGCGTCGAACAGCCGGTCCACGTTGGCGAGGTCGCCGTCCAGGGCGTGGGCGCCCTCGATGCCGAGCACGGCGCCCACGGTCTCTGCACCCTCGGCGCGCGCGGCGAGCAGGCGGGGCACGTCGCCGCCATGACGCAGGAGCAGCAGGCTCTCCGGTTCCTCCTCGGCAAAGCGGCGCAGCTTGGCGGCCTGGTAGAGGGCCCGCTCGGCGAGGCTGTCCCAGGTGGCCGAGGGCCAGCGCTGTGCCAGCGCCAGCAGCGTGATGTTGTCGCGGGCGTCGCTCGCGTTCTCCTCGTAGTTCATCCCGGCGGGCGTTTTGGTCACCGCCGTGAACACCTGGAGGGCGACGTTGCCCTCGCGCAGCCGCGGCAGATCGACGTGGCCGCGGTCGCCGCGCTGCAGGAGGTCGCGCCGCCAGAGCAGGCTGTCGGCGTGCAGGTCGCCGACCACCAGGTCCGCGTGCAGGGCCGCCGCCTCGGGCGACACCTCGGCGCGCTCGTGGGGCAGGACCCGGTTCATGCGCTCCTCGGCCATCCGTGGCGCCAGGGCGAAGAACAGGCCCACGGCGACGACGAGGAGAACGAGCAGGACGCGGGATGCTTTCATGGATGGGTCCCCGGGAAAGGAAGAATCGTTGCCGCGGCCGCCGCTGCGGTGGCCCAGCGTCTACAGGTGCAGGGTGAACGCATCGGCGTCGAGATGCCCGGGAAAGCGTTCGCGGTAGGCTTCCAGCGCGCCGCCGTCGAAGGTCACCGTCTCGCAGCCCGGCCGGTCCTTAAGGTCTGCCAGGTAGTCCCCGCGCGCGTCGATGGCGACGCTGTCCCCGGCGTAGTCCAGGCCGTTGGCGTCGCTGCCGATGCGGTTAACCCCGACCACGCAGGCGAGGTTCTCGATGGCGCGGGCGGGCAGCAGCGCGCGCCAGTGCGTACCGCGTACCGCCGGCCAGTTGGCCACGTAGATAAGGAGGTCGTAATCGCCGCGGTTGCGGCTGAACACCGGGAAGCGCAGGTCGTAGCAGACCTCCAGCTTGATGCGCCAGCCGCGCCAGTCGACGATGACCCGCTCCGCGCCCGGCGCGTAGCGCTTGTGCTCGCCGCCCATGCGGAACAGGTGGCGCTTGTCGTAGTGGATGACGCCCTCGGGCGTGGCGAAGAGCATGCGGTTGTAGACCGCCTCGCCGGCGCGCACGGCGATGCTGCCGGTGAGCGCACAGTCGCGCAGCCGCGCCAGTTCGAGCAGCCATTGCTCCGTGGGACCGCCGGGCTCCTCGGCATTGCCCACCGCGTTCATGGAAAAACCGGTGGTGAACATCTCCGGCAGGACGATGAGGTCGCTGTCGTCGGGGACCGTCTCGAGCAGTTCGCCGAACTGGCGCCGGTTGTCCGCCGGCGCCTCCCAGGCGAGCTCGCACTGCACCAGGGTGACCTTCAGATCGCGCATAGTCGTCTCGCAGCCTCCTCCAGCACGTCGTCGGATTTGGCGAAGCAGAAGCGCAGCAGCGTCTGCCCCGCGGGCGGCGCCTGCTGGAACACGGACACGGGCACCGAGGCCACGCCGTGCTCCCGCGTCCAGCGCTCGCAGAGCACGGTGTCAGGCTCGTCGCTCAACGCGCCGTAGTCAAGGAGCTGGAAATAGGCCCCGGCCGCGGGCCGGAAGCGGAAGCGCGAGTCGGCGAGCAGGCCGAGAAAGCGGTCCCGGCGCGCCTGGTACGCCGCGGCCAGGGTGCCGGGGTAGTCCGGGTGCGCCTCGAGAAACGCGGCGATGGCGTGCTGCACGGGGCTGACGGCGACGAAAGCGACGAATTGGTGCACCTTGCGCAGTTCCGCCGTCAGCGCCGGTGGTGCCACGCAATAGCCGGTCTTCCAGCCGGTGACGCTGAAGGTCTTACCGAAGGAATAGTGCGCAAAGCTCCGCCCGCGCAGCACCGGGTGCTGCAGCACGCTGTGGTGGGCCGCCCCGTCGAAGACGAGGTGCTCGTAGACCTCGTCGCTGCAGACGAGAAAGCCGTGCCGCTCGGCGAGTCCGGCCAGCGTATCGAGGTCCTCCCGGCTCACGGTGCTGCCGCAGGGGTTGTGCGGCGTGTTGAGCATCAGCAGGCGCGTGCGCGGCGTGATCGCCGCCGCAACACGCTCCCAGTCGATGGCGAAGTCCCCCGGCGTCAGCGGCACGTGCACGGCGCGACCGCCGGCGAGGGTGACGGCGGGCTCGTAGCTGTCGTAGACCGGGTCGAGCACGATCACCTCGTCCCCCGGGCGCACCACGGCGGTGATGGCGCAGTACAGCCCTTCCGTGGCGCCGGGCACGACCGTGAGCTCCTGCTCCGGGTCCACCGTGACGCCGCGGTAGCGCTGCAGCTGCTCCGCCAGCAGCACCCGCAGCCGGGGCAGGCCCGCAAGGGGTGGGTACTGGTTGTGCCCGGCCCGGGCCGCCTCGCCGAGGGCGTCCACCAGCGCCGCCGGCGGGTCGAAGTCCGGGAAGCCCTGGGACAGGTTGATGGCGCCGCACTCCTGCGCCAGCGCCGTCATGGTGCTGAAGATCGTGGTGCCCACCCCCGGCAGCTTGCTGTCGATACGCTCCGTTCCTGCCATGGCTCCCCCGCCCTGCGACTGGCCCGGCAGTATACAAGCCCGTAGCATGCTCGCTCCAAGCTGACCCCGGAGGCCCCATGGCACGACCTATGCTCCTCGTCCTCGCCGGACTGCTCGCCGCGGCGGCTGCCGCCGACGACGGCAGAGGCGATGGTTACGACTACTACGCCGCAAACCGCCAGCTCATCCGCAACGGCGTGCAGGCGGTGCTCACCTGCAATGGCCTGTTTACCTCGCGGCGCACGCTGGAGCAGGTGTTCGCGCAGGAACTCGCCTTCCTGCAGGAACGCGTCCTCGGCGATGCGGACGGTGGTCCTTACACGATCGACCGGGAGCAGCAGGCGGTCACCGTGGGCGGCGGCGGGCACGGGCCCGCGGTTAGCGCCGCTTTCCGCCGCGGCATCGGCTGCATCGTGCTGCAACCCGGCGCACCGCTGGCGGCGATCGACGAGCTGCCGGCGCTCCCCGCCCCCGACCCGGCGGCAGGCGCGGACCTGCCCTGGCCCGACGGCGACCGCGTCGAGCCGGAACCCCTGCCCGCCGACGTGGACGCGGCAGCGCTGCAGGCCGCGTCTGACTGGGCCTTCGCGCGGCCGACGCCGGAGCAGGACACGGTCAGCCTGCTGGTCGTGCACCGCGGCCGTATCGTCCACGAGCGCTACGCCCCAGGTTTTGACCGCACCACCCGGACCCGGACCTGGTCCACCGCGAAGAGCATCGCCGTCACGCTCATCGGCCAGCGCGTCGCCGAGGGCGAGGTCGACCTCGACGCGCCGCTGGGCATCGACTGGCTGCCGGCCATGGCGGGCGACGACGCGGATCCGCGCAGGGCCATCACCCTGCGCCACCTGCTGCACATGAGCAGCGGGCTGTACCCGGTGGACAGCTTCGACAGGGAGTACGCCACCGGCTCGGGGCTCGCCTACTGGGCCGGGGCGAGCTCCGTTGACGGCGCCCGGCGTCGCGGCCTGGTGCGGGAGCCGGGCACGTCCTGGGAGTACGAGAACTACGACACGCTCCTCGCCGTCTACGCGCTGAAGCGGACCTTCGCCGACGAGGCCGATTATCTCGCCTACCCGCGCCGGGCGCTGCTGGACCGCATCGGCATGCGCAACACGCTGCTCTCCACGGACCGCTTCGGCGACTTCATCCTGTCCAGCCAGGTCTACAGCAACGCCCGCGACCTCGCCCGCTTCGGCCTGCTCTATCTCAACGACGGTCGCTGGCAGGGGGAACAGCTACTGGCAAAGGACTGGATCGACTTCGTGCGCACCCCGGCGCCCGCGTCGGCGCCGCGCGGCAACGACTACGGCGGCCAGTGGTGGCTGGTACCGGACGAGCGCAAGGGCGAGGTGCCCGCGGACGCCTACAGCACCGCCGGCAACCGGGGGCAGTTCGTGCTCGTGGTGCCCTCCCACGACCTCGTGATCGTGCGCCGGGGCCTGGACTACGGGGACCAGGGCTTCGACCGCTGGGCCCTGCTGAGGGAAGTACTGAAGGCCTTTCCGCCGGCTCGCTGACCCGCCCGTGCGGGCGGCGCGCTATCAGCCGTGAAAGGCGGCGTCGCGCTCCGCGTCCGCAAGACTGGAGAGCCCGGGTATCTGTCACTGGTGCGCGCGCGCACCGAACCGTGTTAATGTTTGACTTAATAGATTAACATTAGGTCATTTGATGAGGGCACCTGACCTCCGCCGAAGCGAGTTTTCACTGGGGTGGAAAACCCTGTGCGCGGCCGTTATCGGGGTCGCCTGCGGCGCGTCCCCGGTTCCCTACAATGTTATCGGCTTCACCGTCGCGCCATTGACCGCGGAGTTCGGCTGGAGCAGGACGCAGATTCTCGGACCCATCACCCTGTTCGGGATTACCGCCGCTCTGCTGGCACCGGCCTTCGGCTGGATGGCCGACCATTACGGCGTCCGCAGGGTCGCCCTGTGGTCTCTGCTGGGCTTCGCGGTCACCTTCGCAATGATTGCCCTGACCCCACCGTCACTCCCGGTCTACTACGGCCTCTGGTTTCTGGTTGGTATCGTGGGCATCGGTTCCACCCCGGTCACCTGGAGCCGCGCCGTCAACCTCTGGTTCTTCCGCCAGCGAGGACTTGCTCTGGGTGTGCTGCTCCTTGGCACCAGCCTGACAGCCCTCGTCGTGCCCCACCTTGCTGTCTGGACCATCGAGACCCTGGGTTGGCGCGGCCTCTTCCCGGTGACCGCGTCCCTGGCCGCCTTTGTTGCGCTGCCGCTCGGGCTTCTCTGGTTTCATGAGCCCCGGCCGGATCAGCAGCCCGAGGAGATCCGCAGCGCGACCGGACAGCTCACGGGCGTGCGTCTTGGCACAGCAGTGAGGGACTTCCGGTTCTGGCTGATCTGGATGTCCGTCGCACTAATTGCCGTTTCCTTCGGCGGAGCCTTCATCAACCTGGTGCCGATCCTCGGTGACCGCGGCCTCGACGCTTCGGCCGCAGCAAATGCCGTCATGATGTTCGGTATCGGTGTGCTGTTCGGGCGCATCATTACCGGGCTCCTGCTCGATCGGTTCTGGGCCGGTTTTGTCGCCTTTCCCCTCCTCTGTCTGCCGGCCCTGGCCAGCGTGTTTCTCCTGCAGCCGCAGGTCGCGCTACTGACTGCCATGCTGGCCGGCTTTCTGCTCGGCTTTGCCGCAGGCGCAGAGAGCGACCTGATTGCCTACCTGACCGGTCGTTACTTCGGCATGCGTCACTACGGGAAAATCTACGGCATGCTGTATATGCCTTTCGCTATTTTCTCGGCCGTTTCACCCTCTCTTTACGCTTGGGTCAGAGACAGCTTCGGCAGCTACAACCCGGCGCTCACGGCCTCCATTGCAATGTACCTGCTCGGTGGTGGCCTTCTGCTGCTGACGGGCAGCTATCCCAGGACCTTCACTGACTGCGCCAAAGCCGGGTCCGGGAACTAGGCGGGTGAATTATCATCACCTTTGCGTGGGCACCGCCAACCTCGCGCGTGCGCTGGAGTTTTGGCAGGGCATTCTCGGCATGGCCGTAAAGTCCCGGCCCGATGTAGCAATGCTGGAAACGCTCTGGGACCTTCCGACCGGCACCATCCGGGGCGCTTGCCAGCTGGAGACGCCGTCGGCAAACGCCGGCGCCCTGCTGCTGGTGGAATTCGACGCCACGACACCGGCGGTGCGGCAGCAGGCCGGTGTAACAGACCTCTGCCCTAAAAACCTGGACGTGAACTGTATCGACCTGCCCGCCCGCGTACGCGCCTTGCAGGCCGCCGGCTATCGCATGCGCTCGGCGCCGGTGGACTATGCTATTGGCGACTTGCAGGTTCGCGAGGTGCAGCTGCCCCTTGAGGAGGGGGTGAACCTGGTACTGGCAGAGATCCTGGGAGAACCCCTCGTCACGACACCAACACACTACGGGGCGATTACGTCGGTCGTCACGACCACCGCCGACATCGAGGAAGAGAGCAGATTCTTCGAAGCGCTGGGCTTTCAACGTCTAGACAGGCACCGTCTTGAGGGGCCCGCCATAGAAACCATGGTCGGGCTACCGGCGGGCGGCGTGCTCCACATGCAACTGCTCGGCGAACCAGCCACGCGTTTCGGCCGGGCAGAGCTGGTTTCCTATGGCGGCGCCTCCGGTGCCGATCATTACCCGCGTACGCGCCCACCGGCCCTCGGACTGTTCCGCGCTGCGATCCGGGTCCGGGATATGCCCGCGGTGCGCCGGGCTTGCAGCAGGGCCGGTTACGCTCTAACCGATGTAGTGTCTTTGGCCGGTCCCGGCAAGCCATGCCAGGCCTGTAGTGTCCAGTCGCCATCGGGGTGGTGGATCGACCTTCTTCCCCTGCCGGCATGAAGACTGGCTTACCCCTGCAGACCAAGCACCCCGGGATTCATGACGCCCTCCGGATCGAGCGTCTTCTTAAGAGAGAGGAGCAGGGCAGCGGTGGCCGGCTCGAGGGCCGGAAGCAGCGGATAGGTCCTGCCAAGCTGCGTGTGCGCGGTACCCAGCTCGCTGAAGCAGGCCAGCAGGTCCGCTCGCAGCGCCATGGCCGCTGCCCGCCCGGCCTCATTGGCGGGCGGCTCGCTCATAGCACCGGCCTGCACCTGCGGCGCCGAGCGGTGCAACGGTAGCCAGCTGTCGCTCCAGTGCAGAACCGGCTCGTAACTCAGCCAGTGTGGTGTCAGGGCGGTCACGAGCAGACTCACCGAGACCCCTGAAGCCTGCATGGCGCGTTCATGCCGCTTGATCACGGCGTCCGCGGCGGTGTAGAGCGTGACTGCCTGATCGTGGGGGACCTTTGCGTTCAGGGCGACCCAACGCTCTCCCGCAGGCCCGAGCAGAGCTTCCAGGGGAGGGAAAAGCGTCTCTCTTGCACTCCGCGGTATCAGCGCCGGCAGCGGCTTGGCACCCGCGGCAGCGGCCAGGTCTCGAACTCTACGAGCCTGGCGGCGCACGGTCACCATGTCGCGACCGCTCAGCACCAGGTGTAATCCGTGCAGACCGGCACCTCTTAACCGCGGTGCATTGAGCAGAATCCTCCCCGCGAGTACAGCCGCGCGAAGCCAGTTGCCCTCGTCGCTGGCGAGTCCGCGCAGCGCGGACAGAGCACGCGCCGGCGCCGGCAGCTCGAGCAGGGCATCCGTTTTCCGCGGGTCCATCAGGTACAGATCCTCGGCGAGCTCTTCGCGAGCGATGGCGCTCTGAAGCGCGAGCGCCCGCTTTGCGTCCTCGAAGCCGAAGGAAAGATAGCAATGCTCCGGTGTCGCGCGCATGACCCGCAAGGTTGCCGTGGCCTTGATGCCGAGGGCTCCGGCGTCATGGAGAAAGAGCCCCGCAAGCCCGGGACCGAAAGCCGGATACGCGGAGTCGCCGCCGTTCTTGCTGGCATGCGAGCCGAGGCCGATGCAGTCGCCCGCCGCGGTCACAACCTGAAGCCCCAGTACGTTTTCCGCGACGCCCCCGTACCGCGCACTGCCGAAGAACAGCGCACCATTGCCAAGGCCACCGCCCACGGTGGCATGCCTGCCCGAGAAAGTACCCAGAAAGGGAAGGCGAAGACCTCGCTTTGCCAGCGTCTGACCGAGTTGCTCCCAGGTAACGCCGGCCTCGACGGTGACCGTCAGGTTTTCCTCGGAGATGCAGATGATGCGATTCAGCTTGCGAAGATCGAATAGCACCGTCTCCGCAGAGGGAGGGGTATACCCCCCAACGTAAGTCAACCCGCCGCCGCGCGGCACGATAGCGTAGCCTGATGCCGCAACCACCGACACGGCTGCCTGTAGCTCGGCCAGTGTTGACGGATGCACGATGGCCGCGCAACAGGCACCCTCGCAGAGCAGGTCCGCGCTGAACATTCTGCGGGTGGCCGGTTCCGTCGTTAACTCGAGGCCGGGCACCCCGGAACCCAGACGCTGCAGAAGCACGTCTTCAGGTACCGCCCGCAGTTGTTGCCTTGCGTCGAGCTTCATGACAACGTCCCCCTCCCCGGCACGAAGCGCCCCAGGCGCTCAGCTGACCGGCGCAAGCGTGCATTACTATTCTCGTCGTTGCAGTCATGGCAGGGACTGCCAGAACCACCCCTGAGAGCGAGTTGAAACCTATGGAACTGCGACAATTGAAGCATCTGCTCGCGGCCATTGATGCAGGCAGTCTCACCGCCGCCGCACACGACGTGGGACTGACACAACAGGCCCTCTCGAAAAGCCTCACCCGGCTCGAGGAGGACATCGGCGGCCGGCTTGTTTATCGTGACCGGCGCGGTGTCTTTCTCACGCCCCTTGGCCGCGTCGTCGCAGCACACGCGCGGGAGGTAGTCGGTGTGACGCGAAGTCTGCGCCAGGCTGCAGCACGCGAACTGGGTGAGAACCCCGCCGCGCTTCGCATAGGACTGAGCGCGATCGCCGCCACGCTTCCCATCAGCGAGGCGATCGCGGCATTCGTCGCCAGCGATCCACGGCTGCGGATTGAAGTCAGTGGCGGTAAGGAGGAGCAATTCCTGCGGGCGCTGCATCATGATCAGCTGGACTTCGCCGTGTCGCTGTCATTCTCTGCCCCCGGAGAATTAAAGCTCGAACAGCTCGGCAGCGAGCGCTGGGGAATAGCCGGTCGTCGTGGGCATCCTGTCCTGAGCAAGGCTGAAAGCCTTGCCGACCTTCGGGACGCGAACTGGCTCATCGGGCGCAATCCAACCCCCCTGATGGATTCGATCAACGCAGCATTCTCCAACGCGGGCCTAGAGGTTCCCGCGCAGGACCTCACCAGCGACTCGGCAATCTTTGCCCTTACCGTGCTGCGCAGCACGGATCGCCTGGCGGTCCTCCCGGGTTCACTCTGTCGGAGGGACGCCAGTCTGTGTTGGCGCGACTTCGGCGACAGAGGCTGGGACACACCGCTGCTGCTGCTGCGCCGACCCCGCACCCAGCTCTCGCAGACGGCGGAGGCACTGCTCACACATTTGCGGCAGACCGAGTTCACTGACCAGCAACGGGCTTGAGTATGCTCAGGGCCACGATTGCGGCGATGAACAGCCAGAGTACGATAAGTACGGCGGTAGCGCGCCAGTAGTGACGCACCAGCGCGCTGTTCAGAGTCTCGGAAGCCGGGTCGGCACGCAGTTCACCCCAGCATCGGAACCAACCGAGAAGCGCCAGGCGGATGGCGACACCGCAACCGACAACACCCGCAAAACAGCCAAGCTTCCACCGCAACCACACCGGAAGTGCCCAGTCCGCACCCAAAAGCCCCGTGCCAAGGGCGAGCAGCAGGACGATCAGCACATAACGAGAGAGTCTGTCCAGGGCCGCAAGTCGAACGCCGACGGGCTGGCCGCGCCAGCGGTGCACGAGTTCCACGAAAAGAAGCCAGGCAGCTCCAACCAACGCGGCACCCCAAAGCAGCTTTTGCGCGCCCGGAAGGAAACCATAAGCAGCGGAAAGCATCGTGCCGAGTGTGGCTTGCAGCACCAGGGCGTAGCGCACGTGCTGGTCCACCACCATGACGTGGTCCATGAGCCGTTCTCGCTCCGCGTAGGGCATCGAGGCGCCGTAGCTGACGTAGCGGAAAGTCGCGTTGATCACCAGCTCCGAGCCCAGCCAGTAGCCGAGAACCGCTATATGCGCGACGAGAAGCGCGTTGATCACGAGTCGCGCCCGACGCGCCGACGCTCTAGCGACGCCAGCTCATAACGGGTCTGCATGTAGCCCTCCACCGTGGCCTGCAGCAACAGAAAGCTGCCGTCAGTGGTGCACCAGAGGTCGTAATGGGGGTGTTCCAGCGGCAGTCCCGGCACGTTAGTGTAAGCAAAGTGATGGGCCTCCACCCGGCCCAGTACCGTTTTCAGGGTCTCCAGGCCAAAGTAGGCGATACTCAGATCTATGGGAAAGAGCATGGGGCCCGTCGCACCACGGTGATCCGGGGAAGACAGGAACAGCCCGGTAAAGTGCTGCTCACCGGGTCCGCGCTCGAGATCATAGAGCGCCAGGTGCAGGCCATCGTTCACGATCGCATGGCTGCCAAAGGAGGCGATCGGTGCCTTCAGCGGTATCCGCTGAGAAATGCGCCCTTCCGACGCCAACAGGGCCTCGCAGGCTGCCTCGGTTTCGGAAAAGTGGAACAAGGCAGTTCCCGTAAACCGACCTCCGACCGCAAGGCGCTTGAAACATTCCCGCGGTTGGCGGTCGGG
Source organism: uncultured Halieaceae bacterium (assembly GCA_913048495.1). Taxonomy (GTDB): domain Bacteria; phylum Pseudomonadota; class Gammaproteobacteria; order Pseudomonadales; family Halieaceae; genus Pseudohaliea. The sequence goes on along the minus strand of CAJWWA010000069.1, from coordinate 2,925 downwards.
GCCCAGCCGCAGGCTCATGTCACGCACTACCGCCGGCGGGTCATCGATCTCCGTGTGCGCTGAGATGACCTGGGTTCCGTCTTCATGCCAGTCGAAGCGAAAGCTCTCCCGCCCGCGCTCTTCTCCTTCCCGCCCCGGTGCATCACTTAGGTAGCGGTAACTGCCGACCCAGCTTTCTACGATTCCGCCTGCCACTTATCAGCCTTTCCTCTCTGACGATCAGCGAGATCATAGGAGAGCGAGCCGCTCAAATAAAACGAAAACTTGTTGTTAACCACAACCTTTAGTTGCTGTTCTGGCCCGTGTTGCGTTTCCGGTCAGCTGGTCACGGGACCAGTCCTTCGGCCATGCGACCGGCGGCGACCGCGCCATCGACGGGGCGGCAGCTTCTCAGCCATGAAAGGCGGCGTCGCGCTCCGCGTCCGCCGCTGCCATCGCCGGGTAGATCTCGTCAAAGGTGGCGAAGATGGCGTCCAGCGGCAGGTCATCGAAGCTGCCGCGCTCGCGCACGTACTCCATGTGCCGGCGACCCTGCTGGTCATAGGGATGCATGAGCGCGCCGGCCTCGGGGTCGAAGGCGAGCGCGCGGACCCCGAAACGCTCGCAGAGCTCGATATTGAAAGCAGTGGACAGCTTGACCCAGCGCTCGCCGAGCCAGAGTTCGGCGTAGCCGTGCCAGGCGAACAGGTCCGTGCCCATGCGCTCGCTCAGCTTGTCACTGCTCAGGTGGTTACGCACGTCGGCAAAGCCGAGGCGCGCCGGAATGCCCTGCGCGCGGGCGCAGGCAGCGAGGAGCACGGACTTCGGCACGCACCAGTTGGCGTCGCACGCCGCCACGGCGCTGGCACGGTAGGCGGCGGGATCGCGGGATACCCGGTACGGGTCGTAGCGGATGCCGTCGCGCACGGCATAGAACAGCCGCTCGGCGATGGCGACCGGGGCGCTCGCCGCTCCGGCAACCGCCCGCGACGCCCAGGCCCGCACGGCGTCGCTGTCGCTATCGATGAACCGGGTGGGCGCGAGGGTCTCGGGACCGGGGGCCATGGCTGTCTCCGTCGGCGATTACCGCCAAGGGTACCGCGCCGCGATCGCGGTCGCGACGCCCCCGGCACCGGCCCTGAGCCTACCCATGGGCCGGCGGCGCGTCGGGCTGCCGGTCCGGGTGCGCCCGGGCAAACGCGTCGAGGTACGCGCAGCGCGCGTCGATGGCCACCAGCCGCGGGAACGGCGCCAGGTCCACCGCGAAGCGCCGGGCGTTGTAGAGCTGCGGTACCAGGAATACCTCGGCCATGCCGGGCACCGTACCGCCCAGGTACCCTTCCGCCGGCGCCGCGGCCTCGAGGCTCTCGAAGCCGCGCGTGACCCAGTGGGCATACCAGCGGTTGACCGTGTGCTCGTCCTGGCCGAGGGCCTCGCGCAGGTAGCCGAGGACGCCGAGGTTGTTCAGCGGCTGGATCTCGCAGGCGATGTGCTGGCAGAGACCGCGGACCCGGGCGCGCGCCAGTGCATCCGCGGGATACAGCGGCGGTTCCGGGTACTGCTCCTCCAGCCACTCCAGGATTGCCGTGGACTGCACGAGCTGCGCGCTGCCGGTATCGAGCGCGGGCACCAGGCCCTGCGGGTTGACCGCGCGGTAGGCCTCGCCCCGCTGATCCCCGGCGACGAGGTTCACCGGCACGATGTCGTAGTCGAGACCCTTCAGGTTGAGGGCGATGCGCAGCCGGTAGGAAGACGACGAGCGGAAATAGCTATAAAGCTTCACGGCTCTTCCCTAGCGCGGCGGCAGGTAGCGCTCGACCCGCTGGTCGATGTTGCCGAAGATCGTGTTGCCATCCCCGTCGAGCATGAAGATCTCGATCCGGTCACCGAACTGCATGAACGGCGTTTTCGGCTCGCCCCCGGCGATGGTCTCGAGGCAGCGTACCTCCGCCAGGCAGCAGGAGCCGTCCTCGCTGCCGACGTTGGACACGGTCCCGGAGCCGATCACGGTGCCCGCGACCAGCGAGCGGCTCTTTGCGCAGTGCGCAATGAGCGTCGGGAAATCGAAGGTCATGTCGACCCCGGCGTTCGGCGCCCCGACCTGCCGGCCGTTGAGCACGGCGTGTAGCGGCAGGTGCAGCTTGCGACCGTCCCAGGCGCTGCCCAGCTCTTCGGGCGTCGCGAGCACCGGGGTGAAGCTCGTCCAGGGCTTGGACTGGTAGAAGCCAAACTGCTTGGCGAGTTCCCCGGGGATCAGGTTGCGCAGGGAGACGTCGTTGACCAGGCCGATGAGCTTGATATGGCTCACCGCCTGCTCCGCGGTCACGCCTGCCGGCACGTCGTCGGTCACCACGACCACCTCGGCCTCGAAGTCGATGCCCCAGGCCTCGTCCTCTACGGGAATCGGGTCGTGGGGGCCGATGAAGGCGTCGGACGCCCCCATGTAGACCAGCGGGTCCTCCCAGAAGGACTGCGGCAACTCCGCGCCCCGGGCCTTGCGCACCAGCTCCACGTGGGTCACGTAGGCGCTGCCGTCGGCCCAGTGGTAGGCGCGCGGCAGGGGGGCATCGCAGGCGGCCGGGTCAAAGTCGCGGCTCGCGACCAGCCCGGCTTCCAGCGCCGCGGCGCGGTCTGCCAGCGCCGGCTCGAGGCGGGCCCAGTCGTCCAGGGCCGCCTGCAGCGTGGGCGCGATGTCGCCCGCGTCGCAACAGCGGGTGAGGTCGCGCGAGACGAGGACCAGCTGGCCGTCACGGCCGTGCTTCAGGGAGGCGAGTTTCATGCGGTAACTCCATCATCGGTTGCAGCGCCGGTGGCCGGCGGTGCGTCGCCGCCGCGCCAGGAATGCACGTAGTCGGGATTCTCCACGGACAGTGCCGGATCGAAAACGGTGAGCGCCCGCCGCGTATCGATCATCACCGCCACCTCGTCGGTGGCCGTGGCGGGCTC
>CAJWWA010000068.1 GCA_913048495.1 uncultured Halieaceae bacterium | reverse complement strand
GCGAGCCTTTACAGCGAACGAACGCCGTCGCGGGATGGCATCGGCAGGGTGTACATGGGCCGCGAGATTTCTCACGTGATGGGCCACCGTGGGGCCGGCTGGCTCGAGCGCCCGGCGCGCGAGCAGCAGGAGCGGACCGACCTGTTGATTTCGAGCTTACCCCTGGAGGAAGTCGATGTCGTCGCCGATATCGGCGCGGGAACGGGCTACTTCAGCATCCCCATCGCCGAGCGGGTGCCCCGGGGAACCGTGCTGGCCGTCGACATCCAGGCGGAGATGCTCGCCATCATCGAGGAGCGCCAGCAGAACGGCGCCCCGGCCAACATCGAGACGGTACTCGGCAGCGTCACGGACCCCAACCTGCCGCGGGCCGGTGTCGACCTGATCCTGCTGGTCGATGCCTACCACGAGTTCTCCCACCCCTTCGAGATGGGCACCGCCATGGTCGATGCGCTCAGGCCCGGTGGGAAGCTGATCCTGATCGAGTACCGCGCGGAAGACCCCGCCGTCCCGATCAAGCCGCTGCACAAGATGAGCGAGCGGCAGGCGGTCGAGGAGATGCGCGCGATCGGGCTCAGTCATCTCAGGACGGAAGACTTTTTGCCGCAGCAACACTTCATGGTTTTCGAGAAGCCGTGAGGCGGCGGCGAGCACCTGGCTAAGTCCGCTATTGCGCTGCCTTTCACGGTTTACTATGGAGTCTCAAGCTGGCACCAAACTGGACGACCCGCTAGAGTACGCCGCGTGAGGACGGCCCCGCTACCACTGGAACGATCAACCCCCACCCGCCTGGACCCAAAACACATCGCCGTTATCGGAGCCGGCGCTGCCGGCGCTTGTGCCGCCTTGGAACTGGCTGCCCGGGGTTATCGCGTCACCCTCTTCGAGCGGGGGCAGCAAGCCGTTGCCGAGGCGAGCTATGTCAACGAGGGCAAGGTTCATCTGGGTTTTATCTACGCGATGGATGGCAGCCGGCGCACGGCCCGAAAGATGATCGAGGGCGCCCTGGTCTTCGAGGACTACCTCAAGCGCTGGACTGACTACAACGCCGCCGCGGCCGTATCGACGCCTTTTTTCTACGGTGTCCATCGCGGCAGCCTGATGGCACTGCCCCAACTGATCGAGCATTACACGGCCTGTGTCGACTACTATCGGCAACGCGCCGCTGCGACAGGGTTGGATTACCTTGGACTCGGGGTCGGTGCCGCTTTCGAGCGGGTGCCGGAGGTACGCTTCCCGCACGGCATCAACCCCGAGTACATCGAGCACCTGTTGCAGACCACCGAGTATGCCGTAGACCCCCGCCATATCGCCGGCCTCCTGAGGGAATCGCTGGCCGCCGAGTCGCGCGTTACCCTCTTTACAGAGCACGCGGTGACCGGGGTAGAACCCAGCCAGCGCGGAGGCTACCGGGTTGCCGTGGCGCATAACGGCGAAACCGGGACCGCCGAGTTCAGCCAGGTGGTGAACGCTGCCTGGTTCAGGCGGCTTCCCCTCGATCGCCCGCTGGGCATTGTGCCTTCTGCACCCTGGTCACATCGCTACAAGTTCGGCAACCGGGTCGCCTACAGGCTGCAGCCGGATCAGTTGCCCTCCCTGACCTGCGTGCAGGGACCGTTCGGGGATGTGGTCAACTTCGGTGAGCGGGGCTTTTTTCTCTCCTGGTATCCCACCGGTCGCACCGGAATGTCCGTGGAGGAGGTGCCTCCGGAGTGGGACGCAGGTTACAGCCGTGAGCAGCGCATGGTCGTGTTCCGGCGGAGCCTCGGCGAGTGGCGCTTGCGTTGCGCAGACCTTGCGAGGCTCGACTATCCCGAAACCGCGGTTGATCCTGCAGGCGGCGTAATCTATGCCCTGGGCACCGAAGATGTCGATCATCGCACCACGCGACTTCACGATCGCTATGCCGTCGGCATCCAGAGCCGGGACGGTTATCACTCGGTGGATACGGGCAAGTACACGTTGGCGCCGCTGACGGGCATGGCAATCGCCGACCGGGTCTGCGGGGTCGCATGAGCGAAGCACCCACCATCTCGATCATCACGGCGACCTATAATGCCAGCCACGTGCTGCGCTACGCGGTGCGAAGCGTCCTGGAGAATGAGTTCCAGGACTGGGAACTCATCGTCGTCGGGGACCACTGCACGGACGATACGGAAACCGTGGTCGCGGCCTTCGCCGACGACCGCATTCGCTTCGTGAACCTTCCGGCCAACAGCGGCCAGCAGGCCACGCCCAACAATCATGGCGTGACAATGGCTCGGGGAAGCTATCTCTGCTTCCTCAACCATGACGACCTGTTCCTGCCCGGCCACCTGGGTGACATGCTGAAGGCGGCGCAGGACTACCCGGACAGCATCCTGCTTGCCGGGTATGCCGATATCAGGATCATGGAGACTGAAGACGAAGCCGAGGCAGACGCGCCGACTCCTCCCCGCCTGATGCTGCGCCGGACCGGGCCGACCGAGCGTTTACCCGCCTACGACCCGCTGCGCTGGCAGATCGCCTCCAGCTGGTTCATGCCGACAGCGCTGGCCAGGCAGGCAGGACCCTGGCGGCTGGAGCACGAAACCTATGTCACGCCGTCACAGGACTGGCTGTTCCGAGCCTGGCGAAGTGGCCGGGCCATCGTCGGGGTGCCGCGGGTGACTGTGCTGGCTGTGTGCACCGGTGGCCGCCGTAACTTTTTTACCGGGCAGCACGACGCAGTACATGAGCATGTCTTCAACCGCTACGTCGCCACGCGCGAGCATGATCATGAGCTTGAGTCTCTGCCACCCGTGACTCGCGGCCGCCCCGGTGCCGGGGCGCTGCGCCGCGCCGCTCGAGCTCTTTACGAAAAAACGGTGTGCCGGCTTTCAATAGCGTTGGGCGTGCACCCGAATACGCTGGAAATGCGTATTCGTCACGGCAAACGGGGCGGATTTATCCGCCAGTGGCGGCGAGGCGTCAATCTCGACTGATAGCTCGCAACGCCGACCAGGCTGGTCTGCGCACCTTCCGCTGCCTGACGCTTTCCGCTCGCAGAACGTCCCGACGTGACGCCGCTGCCCGTTGTTCAAGGCATTGCCGGGCGCTAGCGGAAGTCCTTGCGCACGTTGATGCCCCAGGTGGCCGGCTCGTTGAAGTAGGCGATCATGCGCCCCGGCTGTGCCACGGCGTCGGCGATGGTGTTGGTGTAGTCCTCGTCACCCACGTTGCGGCCCCAGGCTGTGATCTGCACGTCCCAGTCCTCGATGATCAGGCCGGCGCGGAGATTGATGATGCTGTAGTCGTCGGCGAGCTTCAGCGGGTCGTTGTTGACGTCGGTCATGCGCTCGTCGATCCAGATGTACTCCCCGTAGAGGAAGGCGGTCAGGTTGCTGGAGAGCGCGAAGTCCTGGCGCAGCGACGTGACCATCGTGTGTTCCGGGTTGCCGGACAGGAGGCCTCCGGAGCGATCGCAGGAACCGTCGCCGTTGGCCCGCGGGTCGGGCTGGCCGGTGTGGAAGGGCGTGCCGATCCAGCAGTCACCGGCCTGGAAATCATCGTACTCGGCGTCGTTGTAGGCGTAGCCGAGCGTGACGGTAGTGTTGGTGAGCGGCTGCCACAGCAGGTCCAGCTCGCCGCCCTGTGCCTCCGCGACGCCGGCGTTCTGCAGCGCAAAGCCCGTGCCCTGGAAGGAAATCGTCTGCAGGTCGTCGGTCTCGGTCCTGTGCAGCGCCAGGTTCACGCGAAGCGCCTGCCCCGGGAACTCCGCCTTCATGCCGACTTCCCAGGCCTCGGAGGTCTCCGCGTCGAATACCACGTTCAGCGCCTGCTGGATGCGGTCCGTGTTGACACCGCCGGCCTTGTAGCCCGTGCCGTAGGAGACGTAGAACATCATGTCTTCCCGGGCGAACCAGCTGAGCTTCGCGGTACCGGTGACCTGGTCGTCGTCGATATCCTCGTCGACGTCCTCGCGCGAAGCGAGCGGCGGGAAGAAGGCGAAGCCTATGCCGGGGTTCTCTTCCGTGAAGAAGTTCTGCATGTCCTTCTGCTCGCGGGTCCAGCGCAGGCCCGCCGTGAGCAGAAGCGAGTCTGTCAGGTTGTAGTCGACCTGCCCGAAGACCGCGTAGGACTTGTTGTCCTGTGCCGAGACGTTGCGTGCCAGGCCGCCGGCGGGGAACAGGGCGGCCGGGACGCCGACCAGCTGCCCCGTGTCCTCGCCGACGATGGTGTCGGCCTGCAGGTCCAGCTCCTGCCCGAAGTAGAAGAGGCCGGCGACATAGTTGAGCTTGTCGGTGCTGCCGGCGATGCGCAGCTCCTGGGAAAACTGGCTCTGCCGGGCGTCGTTGCTGCGGATCAGCGCGTCGATGTCGTAGAAGTCGGCATCGATGTTGTCGAAGGAGTCGAACTCGCGGTAGGCCGTGATGCTGGTGAGGTCGAAGGCCGGCAGCGCCCAGTCGATCTGCAGCGACAGGCCCTTGTCCTCGTTCTGCGAGGTGGGCAGGAAGCTGGAGGCGACCTCGTAGTCGAAGAACCGGTCCTGGTCGATGACCGTGCCGCCTGCCGCTAGCACGTTGTTATCGGTACCGAACACCGGCGCCGCCCCCGGTGGCAGCTGCTGCGCCTGCAGGTTGTTGACATAGTTGCCCGCGGCGCAGCAGACCTCGTCGATCTCGGAGTAGTCGGCGATCAGGTGGATCGACAGGTCGTCCGTCGGCAGCCACAGCGCCTGCAGCCTGCCGCCCCAGCGGTCCCGATCCTCGAGGACCTCGTCGCCAAGATCGAGGACATCGATGTAACCGTCGCGCTCCATGTAGAAGCCGGTGGCGCGAATCGCCAGCTCGTCATCGATCAGGGTGATGGACTTGGCGCCGTCGATGCTGAACAGGTCGAGGTCGCCGCCGCTGGCCTCCAGGTAGCCCTCGCCCTCGAAGTCCGGCTTGCGGCTGTTCAGCGAGACCGCGCCGGACGGGGTATTGCGCCCGAACAGCGTGCCCTGCGGGCCGCGCAGGATCTCGACGGAGGCGACATCGACCAGGTTGTTGATCATGGCGCTCTGCCGGGCGCGGTAGACGCCGTCGACGTACAGGCCCACGGAGGACTCGAGGCCGAAGTTCTGGGAGCTGGTGAACACCCCGCGGATGCTGAAGCTGGTTGCGGTGGACGTCTGGCTCTTGCCGACGCTCAGCGCCGGGTCGATGTTCGACACCTCGAAGAAGTCGCGGACCCCGCTCTCCTGCAGTCGCTCGCCGCTGAAGGCAGTGACCGCGATGGGCACGTCCTGCAGGCTTTGCTCGCGCTTCTGCGCGGTGACGATCACTTCCTCGAGGACCGCCTGGGACAGGGCCGGGTAAGCCGGGCAGAGCGCCGCAGCGCACAGGGTGGCGCGGATGAGTCGGGGCTGGAACATGTGGCACCTCAGTTATCGTTGTATGCCGGTCGCTGAATCGGCTAAGCACAAGATATGTTTTCGCGGCTCACATTGCCAGTGGAATCGTGACCGGTTCTGTCGCCCCATGACCGGTGCTCACGAGTTCCTTCCCAATGAAGGGTTCGCCACTATTCCGCCCTCGAGAACAGGGTGGTAGAGCCCTCCCGCCTGGCTTGGCGCAAAGGGGATTGGGCGAGCTACGGGTACTTAACGCAGGAACGACTTGGCCATGCCCAGTAGCCCCTCGGCACCCCCCAGGGAGGTCAGCAGTTCGCCGCCAGAGCTCGCCTGGTCCAGCAACTGCGGGAGCACATCGGAGAGCCCGCTAGCCGCTGTTTCCGTGTCCGTCCCCACCTGGTCGGCGAACGAGGCCACGTCACTGCGGCCGAGCACGTCAAGGATCGTGTCTGCCGAGATCGGGGCGTTCTCGCCATCGCCCAGCCAGGACTTCAGTGCATCCTGCAGGCCGCCACTGGCGGCAAAGCGGCTGGCCAGGCCGGTGATATCGAGGTTGCCTGCGCCGTCTCCGAGGAGACTCTGCAGCGCATTGGCGACGGTGTCGGTATCGACGTTGAGGCCAAGGCGGGAGGAAAGCAGTTGGGCACCGGTGGCTAGCAGATCCATGGTTCGGCTCCTGTAGAGGGAGCTTTAAAGCTAGCAGATTCCTGCTGAAGTGGTAGTCCCGACAGACCGGCGCCCGTAGCAGGAGCATTCGCTGCTTCAGCGGGGACTCAGAATCCCTCGTAGATGACGGTCGTGTTCTGGTCTTCGCCGATGAAGTTGTCGCCGATGGTTACTCCTATGTAGGGATCGAACCTTATCGGATTACCTCCGAAGTCGTTGCCGTCGATCAGCCACCCATCAATCATCCGCGCGCCAGAGAAAAGGACACCGTTCCGGGCCGCTGTGCCAGTCATTAGATTGTTCTTGATCACCCCGCCGTTGTAGGCGTCGATATTGATCACTGCCACCGAAGTTGGACCGGCTGATTGTTCGATTTCTATCAGGTTGTTGGCGATGGTAATGGCACTCTGCCGGGGCGTGATGTCTTCGGCTCTTCCTACCGTGGTGAAGGCGCTACCGCCCTGGTTGAGGATGAAGGTATTTCTCTCGACCCGGATGTCGTTGGGGTCGAAATTTCTTGCTCTGCCATGGGCAATTGCCACACTCCGCCGGCTACGGCTCTCTGCGTCGGGACCGAAGTAGTTCCCCACGATGCTGGTGTCCTGGCTCGCGAGGTCGGTATTGAAGGCGTTGGTGCAGTTTTCAAATCGATTGTTGGAGATATCGACGGTGGCGTGCCCCTGCATCCTGGCAGCGATAACCCGATTGAAGCCCCGGAAGGTGGACCGCCAGACATCGAGTTTGCCGAGCAGGAACCGGCTGCAGCCATCGAGGGTAAAGGCCGCTTCAGCGCCTGCTCTGACCGCAGTAATCCGGTTCTCGCCCTCCTGTTCATCGGTTTCCATCGTGATGCGCTCAAAGCGGGCGAAGAGCACGTCCGGATCACAGCCTGCACCCTTCGGCCTGCCATAGAGCGCGATCGCGGTGTAGCTGTTGTCTGTCCCCTGGCATGTCGACAGTGCGCGAATGGTCAGGTACTTGATCTTGAAGTCGCCGCGGCGAAAGGTGAGCGGCGTTTGCCTCTCCGTGCCGCAGGACACCCCATTGGGGTAGAGGTTGAGCACCGTGCTGGAACGTCCCGCACCTTGCAGCGTGCCGTAGAAGTCATAGATCTCTACCCCGGACACGGCAAACTCGCCTCTGGCGAGGCGCACATTAGCCACCCGCTTCTCCGTGGCGAGCTCCAGGGCACATTGCAGGTTCGCGCTGTCGTCTTCTCCCGTTGGATAGACGAAAATAGCGCCTGCGGCGGGTCGATCTTCAACGAAGGCTGGATCGCAACCGGTCTGCGCAGAAGCCGGGAACGGCAGGAGCACGGCGAGCGTCAGCAGGCCGAGCAGTGCGCGACGAGCGATGGTTGAAGTGTTCATGGTTTCTCCGAACTAAACCGCCAGTCTGACAGATGAAAGCAGGGCTGGCTTCAATCGCGCTGCATGCTTTCCGGCAAGGTGAAGCCGTTCTCGTTACAAGCGCTGATGGCGCCCCGCTGGAACGTGGCCGGATGGAAGCCGAGCTCTTCGCCGGCCAGGGCGTAGGCGGTGGTGATAATCCTGGATAGCTCTCGTTGCACGCGCGCTTCTTCACTTTCAAGGGGTGCATCACCGGTGAGGGGGTCGTTGCTGGATTGGCCGTGGTACAAGTCATTGAAGCGGTCACGATACCTGTCGCTGCTTACTAGGTTTCTCAGCTTTCCGAGGACATCCAGAACCTCCCTGAAGCGATCGGGAACCTGCCTCACGCTGTAGTCGTGCTCCGCGGAGATGCAGTCGGCTCGGGTTGCGCAATCTGCCAGGCGCCGGTCTTCCTGCCTATTGCTCTCGTCGCGCCAGACGTGCCACTCCGTCGCCCGCTCGCTCAGCGCATCCAGCGCCAATGCCGCCTGCGCCAGTTCGTGTTGCTCCAGCCTGGCTTCCTGTCGTGCACGTTGCTCGGTCAGGCACTCGCCTCCGTGGGGTTCGCTGCACGCAAGCAGAAGCAGGGTCGCCAGCGTGAAAGGGAGAGGCCCGGGCGGCGGCAGCCGCGGTGGACACAGATTTTCAGCGTGAAGCAGCGTTCGAGGCTTCATCAGTGTGGACCCTGGAGGGCTATTCCTCCGGCATCGGAACACGCATTAAGCGCTGCCCCGTAGCGCCGGCAGGGCTGCCCCAGAGTTGATCACCGCTTGTCCCATCATTCCAGGCTACGTTGATGCTGAGGCGCTCGGTGCTATCACTTCTGCGCATCAGTAGCAGGTTCGCCACGGCGAGGCCTTCCGCATTGAGCTTTCGGGTCCAGGCCGACCCGATGGCGTCGTCAGTCGCCCAGCTGCCCCGGTGCTGCCAACCTTGCTCACGCAGTTGAGTCTCGAGGTGCGCTGCCATCGCCTGCCTGTCCTCAAGCGCTGCGACATCGATGTAGGAGGTTTGCTGGCTATCGCCGCCGCTGGCTCCCGGGTAGCCTCCGTCGATGCCGTCCGGCAGGTAGAGGTCCGGCATTCGGCGATCTCCAGGACGTGATACCCAGGCTGGAATTCCGGGGCGGTCACAGCGCATGCCGCCCGTTCCTTCCGCGTAGGAAACGAATGTCATGCCGTCGCGCTTCCATGCAGTGATGACCAGGGACAGCTTCTGGCCCTCGCGGCATAGCAATGAGTAGCTAGGTAGGCGTTGCGTCTGGAAGCCTCCCCCTACCTGGCCGGGGCTTCCGAGCTCCCACCAGCCATCGTCTTCCATGGCGTCGATGGCCGCATGGTAGGCGGGTCCCTTCTCATCCTCTGAGCGATAGACCAGTGTCCTGCCCGTGCCTTCGACCTTGCTGCCAACCAGGGCGAAACCCTCCGGGAGCGCGAGCTTCGTGAAGTCCGCCGGCGCTTCCGTGGAAAACGTAGGCTGGCCGCCCTGGAAGGTGTTACCGAGAAAGGCAGCTACCACACTGTCGTCGACGCATGCGAAAGGATCACTGGCGTGGCAGGGGACGGTAACCAGGGCGGCTGCGAGGAAAAGGTTTCCAGTCTTCACGGTGTCGCCTCTATCGATTGCTTGTAGATCTTTCCCCGGGGAACCCTTCCCTGATTACGTCAATGGGCCGCACAACCAGTGCTGTTACCTGAAATTGGGGAGCGAGGTTGGAAGGATAGCGTAGCTGTCTGGCGCCGCCGCTGCGAGGGTCTCCGGACCCTCTATTGATCACCGGGCTACCGGTGACCTTCTTTCGACTGCGGCGATCTGCGCCGGGAAGCAGTCAGACTCGGGGCATTGGCGACGTTGATGCTGATATCGGTATACCATAAATCAGGAATATCGCAATTTATTTGGCCGAAAACTTGATTAATGGTTTAAATGGTATACCATTGCGTTAGAAGAACGGTCGACGTGTCGTCACGCAAGTGCGGGAGAAACCAGCATGCTTACAGTCAAGAAGGGTGTCGTTTACACGGTAGCGGGAACCATGGGCCTCGGCGTTTCAAGCCTGGCCTGTGCGCAGGATCGTGCCGGCGCGCTCGAGGAAGTCGTGGTCACGGCAACGAAGCGCGAGGCCTCAATACAGGATATCGCCGTGTCGATAACGGCGATCGATGGTGAGTCGCTAGCACGCTACAACCAGGACACGATCGAATCGATCACCGCGCAAACGCCGAGCATGGCCTATAGCGAAGCTGCGGGCGAGGCGCAGATCTATCTCCGGGGCGTGGGCACAAACATCTTCGGCATCGCGGCAGACCCGTCCGTCGGGGTACACATGGATGGTGTCTACCAGGGACGCAACCAGCTTGCCCTCAACCAGTTTCTCGACATTCAGCGGGTAGAGGTGCTGCGGGGACCGCAAGGTACTCTCTATGGGCGCAACACAACAGCCGGTGCCATCAATATTCTCTCGCGCCGCCCTGGTGACAGCTGGGAAGGCTATGTCCGTGGCGGTATCGGGAGCTGGGACCGTCGCGAGCTGAGCGCCGCCATCGGCGGCCCGGTCAGCGAGCAGGTCAGTGTCCGCGTCGCGGCCCGCCACATGCAGGATGATGGGTATACCGAGAACATCAATCCCTCGGGTGGCGTAGATGTTGACGACAACGATATTCAGCAGGTGCGCGGCAGTGTTCGGTTCACTCCCAATGACCGTTTTCGTCTGACGCTCATCGCGGACGGCACGCAATCCGAAGACGGCAATACCTCTGTCCGGCCCCGCGACAACCTGGGCGCGGCAGAGGTGCTGGGCGCCGCGCCTCCCCCCAGTTTCGGGAAGATTCGCAACGACCTGCAGTCCTTCAATGAGTGGGATACCAGTGGGTTCACCGCGGAGCTGGAGTGGGCGTTGAATGACGCCTGGACCGTCAGTGGCGTGAGTGGCTACCGGGACTTCAACGGCGAGTTTCTCTTCAATACCGATGGCACCGAAATCGATATCACCCGCACCCAGTACGCATATGACACGGATCAGCTTTCACACGAGCTTCGCCTGGGTTTCGACGACGGCGGTCGGCTCCGTGCACTGGTAGGTGTTTTCTATCTCAAGGAAGACAAGGAACAAGCGCTCGGGCTGGTCCGTGCCGGTGGACGCCCGCTGTTCGCGAGTTCGCCCGGGTCTCGGGGGTCATTCGTGATTCCCAGCACCAATGAAACAGAGGCATCCGCGATTTTCTCAGAGGTGACTTACGGTATTACGGAGCGCCTGGACCTCAGCCTCGGGCTGCGCTACAGCAAGGAAACGAAAGAGGACACCAGTTCAGTCGGCGCGGTCTTCGACCTCGAAGGCCTCAACTCGCCGTCGGATCCGCTGGTTTTCAGCAACCGTGACGACAAGGAAAGCTGGTCCGATACGACGCCCAAGGTGGGCCTGGAGTATCGAGCCACGGATGATGTGCTTCTCTACCTGAGCTGGTCCGAGGGCTTCAAGTCCGGCGGCTTCAACAGCCTCGACGCGAACCCGAGCTACGACCCGGAAGAACTTTCTGCCTGGGAGGCGGGCATCAAGTCCGACTGGTTCGACAACACGCTGCGTGTCAACGCCAGCGCGTTCTACTACGACTACCAGGACCTGCAGGTTTCTACTTTCATCAACAACCTGACACTGACTACGAATGCCGCGGAAGCGACGATCTATGGCATGGAGGGTGAAGTTGTTGCGCGGCCGCTGCCTGCCCTGGAAGTAGGTCTTGCCTTTTCGCTCCTGGATGCGGAGTACGACGAGTTCTCGGATAGACTTGGCAACAATCCGGATGGCACTCCTCGAGTGCTCGATCTCTCCGGTAACCGGATGCCGAACGCGCCGGAAATGAAGTCCACACTGCATGCCAGCTATATGCACAGTTTTGGTGACGGGAGTTCCCTGATCCTCAGCGGCCGCTACATGTACCAGTCCCGCGTCTACTTCTCACAGTTCAATGAGAACGACGTGGCCCAGGCAAGTATCGGTCTTTTTGACGCAAGCCTGTCCTGGGCCAGTGCTGATGGTTTATGGGAAGTAACGCTCGCCGGTCGTAATCTGACCGACGAAGATTACTTCCATACGGGTGTGCGATTCACATCCACTTCCGATGCAGACCGCGACCCGCTCGGTATCGGCAGCGCTCTTGGCTACCCGGCAGCCGGGCGCAGCTGGGGCCTGAATATTCAGCGCAGCTTCTGAGGGCGGCGCCGTGAGGCATGTACAGCCGATTGACCGCACGCGCTGTCCGAGCAGTGAAGCATGACTGGAAGGCAGGGCGATTTCATGCGCTGGTACGCGGTTGGGCTCCTCACGGTAGCCTATACCTTTTCTTACATCGACCGGCAGATACTGTCGCTCATGGTCGGCCCCATCCGCGCGGACCTGGGGATTTCCGACACTCAGTTCAGCCTGCTTCAGGGGCTTGCCTTCGCGGTTCTCTATACCGCGATGGGCGTGCCGATCGCATGGCTGGCCGATCGCGGCAACCGTCGCAATCTGATCGCTACAGGTGTCGCCGTCTGGAGCCTGGCTACAGCGTTGTGTGGCCTGACCCGAACATTCCCTGCGCTTTTCCTTGCCAGGGTCGGGGTCGGCGTTGGCGAGGCGGCCTTATCGCCGGCCGCTTACTCGATGCTCACCGACATGTTTCCCCGGGAACGGCTGGGCCGGGCCTTCGGTATCTACGCATCGGGGGTCTTCATCGGTATCGGGCTCTCCTTCGTTCTGGGTGCGGAATTGCTCGCTTTCTTCGAACAGCGGGATGGCCTGTCGCTGCCGTTGCTCGGTACGTTGCGCCCATGGCAGTCCGTTTTCGTGACGATCGGTTTTCCGGGACTGATTCTTTCCCTGCTCGTGCTTACGCTGCGAGAGCCTGCTCGATCGAGCCGTCACCGCGACCTGGGCCAGGCCTCCTTTGCCAGGGCACTGCAGCACTTTGGTCGCCACTGGGAGGTATTCGTTTTCCATTTCGCCGGTTTTGCCATGATGACCCTTTTGTTCAACGCAATCATGAGCTGGGCACCGGAGTATCTGATTCGTATCCACGACGTGCCGCGTGCCGAAGCCGGTCGGGCGCTCGGCATCATCGCTGTCGTGTTCGGCGGTAGCGGGATAGTGGCGGGCGGCCTTTTCAGCGATTTCCTGACGCGGCGCGGATATCGCGATGCGCCGTTGCGCGCCGGACTCGCCGGTGCGGTAATCCTGCTTCCTGTTGCCGTGCTCACGCCCCTGACACCGTACCCGCTGACGCTGCTGATGTTCTGTCCCTTACTGTTTTTCGCCAGCTTTCCTTTCGGACCGGCCGCCTTGGCTATCCAGCTGATCTCACCCTCGAACATGCGTGCGCAGCTTTCCGCACTGTATCTGTTCGTGGTCAATCTCACGGGAATTGGCTTTGGGGGCACGGCTGTCGCCCTGTTCACTGACTTCATCTATCAGAGTGATGACCGCCTTCATCATGCCATGGCGACGGTCGGCGCCATCGGTGGCTTGCTGTCGCTCGTCGCGCTGCTGATCTGCCTTAGAGGCTTCGCCCGCCTTGTCGAGCTGCAGGAGAATGCTGACCTCAACCCGGGGCCGCGATTGGCAGCAAACTAACAAATGCGCCGCACGCAGGACGACTGTTCCACTATCAGTTCCTCTCAGGAGTAAATCGATTATGGCGAGACCACATATCATGTTCATCCAGGCTCAGAACCTGCCCTGGAAAAGAGGCCTTCATAGCGGAGGACGGGGAGATGTCGACGTCAAGCAGTTGAGCATCGACGATAGCAACGGCGCAGCGACCTGCATCGTGCGCTTTCCTGCAGGTTGGAGCGCGGCGGAGCTCGAACATCTTGGCTGTGATGAAGAGTTCCTGGTTCTTGATGGCAGCCTGACCCTGAGCGGGCAGGAGTACAGCAAGCACAGTTATGCCTTCCTGCCGGCTGGTTATCCGCGAGAGCGGGCAAGCAGCTCTCGAGGTGCCGTACTGCTGGCGATGTACCATGGGCACCCGGCGCTTCATGCGGGCGCGTCGGAAGCAGGGTTCAGGGAAGATCGCCTGGTGCGCTTCGTCGACCCCCTGACCATGGAATGGGATCCGGGCCTCGGCGATCCCCAGC
>CAJWWA010000067.1 GCA_913048495.1 uncultured Halieaceae bacterium | reverse complement strand
GAGCCGCTCGGCCAGCCGCTCAGCAAAGTCCGGCACCAGGTCGGGGTGCCTCAAGGAGGGTATGCACGTTACCCAGGTCGGTGCGGGGTCCGGTGCCCACTCGCCATACAAACGGCCCATCTCGTCAACCAGTGCATCGGAAAATCGACCGTCCTTGTACTTGCCCTTCCGCACATCGTCGCCCCAGCCGGCGTCACCCCAGTAGCAAAGGAACTTCCCGTCCTCGGCGCGAAGCGCCTGCGGAATGTTCCCTTGAACATCCATGTACGGCAGACCACCGCCCGGCCACTGCTTGCGCGCTGCCAACGGGAACCCCGTTCTGCGCAGGAACTGATGAGCCGCGTCCAGCAGTCCGCGATCGACAGCCGATGGTAGTGCAGGCAGGGGCGGCGGGGTGAACTGCCGGGGCTCGCCATCGAGGGCAGCGATCAGGAATTCCATGTGCCGCGATTCCAGTGCCACGTAGTCGCGCATCTGCGCCTGCTCTTCCCGTCTCAGGCTCGTCAGCCGCTCCGTCCGCTCCCAGAAGGCCTGAGGGAGCGCCGCCGCCGTGCGCACCCAGCGGGACCCATCCTTGACCACGGGGGCGGGGCTTTCGAGGGACAGCAGCTGCAGCGCCTTTTCAATCCGCCCTTTGGTGATGTTGACCTCAGCGAGCAGCGCCGGGATCGAAAGGCCGTCGTCGGAAGCTTCAAGTGCTGCCAGCAGAGCTTCCACTTCCCGGCGGGTAGGGAAGGCGCTTTCGATGAAGAAGTTGTTGATGTTGGTCTCTTCGCTGCCGCTCAACAGGACGCCATAAGCCGCCGAGAGCGCACGCCCCGCGCGACCCACCTGCTGATAGTAGGCCACCACGGAGCCCGGCATCTGATAGTGAATCACGAAGGCCAGGTCCGGCTTGTCAAAGCCCATCCCGAGCGACGTCGTAGCCACCAGTGCCTTGTACTCGTTATTGAGGAGCGCCTGTTCGAGCGCGGGTCGCGCGTCGCCGGACTGCCCGGTGTAGGCGGCAGCGTGAATACCCTGTTCGTTGAGCCATTCGGCGACTTTATGTGCGTCACGGATCGTCAGTGTGTAGATGATGCCGCTGCCTTCGATCGCCGGCAGCACGCCGGCCAGCCAGGCGAGGCGCTCCGCCTGGCTCGGCAGCCGGATGGTCTGAAGAAAAAGCGACGGGCGCGCCAGCTCGCCACGTTGCGTCGTCAGGCCAGTGCCAAGAATGTCCCGGAGGTCATCCATCACCCGGTTGTTGGCGGTCGCTGTTGTAGCGAGAAGGCGGAGGTTGGACGGAAGGCCGGCGATGATGCCTTCGATCAGCCGGTAGTGCGGCCTGAAATCATGGCCCCAGTCAGAGATGCAATGCGCCTCGTCGATCACCAGCAACGAGATTGTCGCGCCGATGGGGCCGAGCACCTCTTCCTGAAAGCGCGCGTCGGCCAGACGCTCCGGCGAGATCAAGAGCACATCGACCTCACCGTTGGTGACCTGCGCTTCGACGTCGTCCCAGTGCTCCGTGTTGTCCGAGTGGATGGTCGCCGCGAGCACGCCCATGCGCTCCGCCGCCTCGATCTGGTTGCGCATGAGGGACAGCAGGGGCGAGATCAGGAGTGCGGGGCCCATGCCCTGATCCCGCAACAGCCGGGTGGCGATAAAGTAGACCGAGCTTTTGCCCCAGCCGGTCTTCTCCACCACCAACAGCCGCCCGTTCCCCTCCACCAGGTGGCGGATGGCTTCCTCCTGCCCTTCCCGGAACGTCGCGTCCGGGTTCGCCGTTCCAGCGCGGAGAAGTGCCAGGGCGCGCTCGCGGTTGAAAGAGGTCGAACTCATCGCCTCACAGGCCCAGCTGCTTCAGGATCCCGCGCAGCGCCTCGTCCGCTTCCCGCGCCTCCGCCTCGATGACGTCCAGTTCGGCCACGATCTCCGCAAGCGGCCGGTAGGTCTCAGCGTCCGAGGTATGGATGTAGCGGCTGGGCGAGATGTTGTAGTCGTTCTTCGCAAGCTCTTCGTGATCGACGATGCGGCTGAGCTTTTCCTCTTCTTTCCATCCGATAAGTGTGTCGGCAATGCGCTGGATGCCGTCGTCCGGGATGAAGTTCTTGGGGTCTCCCTTCTCGAAGAGCTGGCTCGCGTTGACGAGGAAGACTTTGCCTTGCCGCTCTTCCGGCTTGGCCCTGTTCAGAAACAGCACGATGCCCGGGGCGCTGGTGTTGTAGAAGAGATTCTCCGGCAGGTAGAGAACGCTCTCGATCAGGTCCTGGTCCACGAACCACTGCCGGACGGCCTTTTCCTTGTTGGTGCCGGCATTGCCCGATCCGCGGGAGGCGGCGCCGGTGTCGAGCACCACGGCGGCGCGGCCCGTGGCATTGAGGCTGGCATGCAGGTGCTGCACCCACCCCCAGTCAGCAGAGGACTTGCCGGGGAAGCCGGCGCCGGCCGGGAAACGGTCCAGCTCGTCGTTGTCGTAGTCCGCCTCGGTGAACCAGTTCTGGTTCCACATGGGGTTGGCGACCACGCGGTCGAAGGTGCGCAGCTTGCCGTTCGGGCTCCGGAATTTGGGGTTCTTGAAGCTGTCGCCGATTTCTATCTCGCCTTCCATGTCATGGATGATCATGTTCATGTTGGCCATGGCCCAGGTGTCGGCGATGTATTCCTGGCCGTAAAGCTTGAGCGGCGCCGGCCTGTCGTCGCTGCTCTGGTCTTCCATGGCGATTTCCAGCTTCACCAGGAGACCGCCGGAACCGCAGCAGGGGTCGTAGACGGTCATGCCGGGCTCGGGCTGCAGCACGCGGGACATGATGGTTCCGACCTCGGGCGGGGTGTAGAACTCGCCCGCGCTCTGGCCACCGCCCTCGGCGAACTTGCGGATGAGGTATTCGTAGCTCTTGCCGATGATGTCCGCCTCGACATCCTCGAGGCCCAGGCGCTTGGTGCTGATGGCCTCGATCAGGTTGGAGAGGCGGTCGTCGTCGATGTCGCGCTGGCCGTGGGTGGTGGCATTGAAGTCGACTCGGTCGATGATGCCCTGCAGCAGGGGGTTTTCCTTCGCGATGGCCCGCATGTGGCTGGTCACGCCCTCGCCGATCCGGTCGGCGAGCTTGCGGATGACGGACCAGACCGGCTGCTCGGGGTCGTCTGGCACCAGCGGCAGGTAGAAGCGCACCAGCTTGCGGTCCGCCTTGACCAGCTTGAAGGCCTTTTGCCGGGAGCCAACCTCGGCAGCAATGCGATTGATCTCGTCGTCGAAGACGTCGCACAGGCGCTTGGTGAAGATGAGCGGGAGGATGAAGTCCTTGTACTTGGGGGCGTCCTTGGCGCCTCGGATGGAGCAGGCGGCGTCCCAAATCCAGGATTCCAGGGATTTGTTATCGGTCTCTGTCTTCTTCTTGATGCGTTTTGCCATGTCCTTGTTGAAGCAGCGTCATGATGGTCTGATCGCGGGCCCGGGTTTGGACGTCGAGGCCCGGGAAGATATTGACCGCCTTCCCAGGGTCATGTCGAGTTGAGTTTCCGGCAGGGCTACAGAAGTGCGACTGCATCTACGTTTTCGCGCAACCGCTGCTCAGCCTCGCTGTTATGCTGGCTTACTGCCTTCGGATGGGGTAGTGCGTCTAATGCAGCGCGCAGAGAAGGGGTCGCGCTATGGCGGCTAACGCTTCAGTCGACGAATCCGCACAAGGTTTTCCAATTCAGCGAGGTACTTCGGGGCGGCATGATAGTAGTGGAGATGGTGCCCGGAGACAGAATCGAACTGCCGACACGGGGATTTTCAATCCCCTGCTCTACCAACTGAGCTATCCGGGCAGGGTAGTGCGGTGAGGCCGCGTATTAGACCTGCTGGGACCCGGTGCGTCAAGCGTCGCCGGCGTCCGGCGGCACATAGCCTTCCGCCTGGTCGTAGTCCTCGCCGGCCAGGAACTTCTCCATCTCGCCCTGCAGGTACTTGCGCGTGGACGGGTCGACCAGGCTCAGCTGCTTTTCGTTGATCAGCATGGTCTGCTGCGCCTGCCATTCCTCCCAGGCCCGCTTCGAGACGGTCTCGTAGATCTCCTGGCCCTTCGGGCCGGGGTAGGGCGGGTTGTCCAGTCCCTCCAGTTCCTGCTGGTACTTGCGGCAAAAAACGGTGCGGGTCATGGCTCCTCCGCTG
Organism: uncultured Halieaceae bacterium; assembly: GCA_913048495.1. Classification (GTDB taxonomy): domain Bacteria; phylum Pseudomonadota; class Gammaproteobacteria; order Pseudomonadales; family Halieaceae; genus Pseudohaliea. The sequence continues at coordinate 9,438 of CAJWWA010000067.1, read as the reverse complement.
GGTCGAAGCGGGTCAGGGTCTCGATCAGGCGCAGCACGGGCGCGGCGAGACCGATCCGTGGCGGTGACGCAGGATCGTACCAGAGTCGGCCGCCGCTTTCCGTCACCGCCTCGCCGGCGCTGGCCAGGGGAATAACGACCGGGGTGATGTCGAGGTGGTAGTGGCTGAAGGTATGCCGGAACGGGTCCAGGGGCTCGCCGGCAGCGGGCTCTACCTGCAGGGTGTCGCGGCACCAGCTTTCGGCATCCGCGGGGCTTTGCACTTCCGGGAAGCACCAGAGGCCGCCCCAGATTCCCGCCGGGGGGCGTTGCTCCAGCAGCCAGGCGCCGTCGGGGTGGCGGGCGAGCACGAAAGCCGTCTGCCGCTCCGGCAGGGTCTTGCGCGGCTTCCTGCCCGGGTAGTCTCCCGGGTTGCCTGCCGCGCGCGCCGCGCAGTCCGCCGCCAGGGGGCACAGGGAGCAGGCGGGGCGGCTGCGGGTGCAGACCGTGGCACCGAGGTCCATGATGGCCTGCGTGTAGTCGGCCACGCGGCGATCCGGCGTGTGTGCTTCCGCGTGTTCCCACAGCGCCTTGAGCACCACGCTGCGCCCCGGCCAGCCGGGGACGGCGTGGTAGCGCGCCAGCACGCGCTTGACGTTGCCGTCGAGAATCGGCGCGCGGCCGCCGCAGGCGATGCTGACGATCGCCCCGGCCGTGGAGCGGCCGATGCCGGGCAGGGCGGCGAGTGCCTCTACCGTTCCCGGGAAGTGACCGCCGTGCTCGTCGACCACGGCGCGGGCAGCGCGGTGCAGGTTGCGCGCCCGGGCATAGTAGCCGAGGCCGGTCCAGTGGTGCAGCACGTCGTCGATGTCCGCCGCGGCCAGCGCTGCCACGTCCGGGAAGGCGGCCATGAAGCGCTCGTAGTATGGAATCACGGTGTTTACCTGCGTCTGCTGCAGCATGATTTCCGACACCCAGACCCGGTAAGGGTCGATAGCCTGCTGCCAGGGCAGGTGCTTGCGGCCGTGATCGTCGAACCAGGCGAGGAGGCGGTCTGCGAAGCGGTCTTCGCAACCGCTCTCGAAACCGTGTTCGACAGCGCGGCTCACGGCTTCGCCCGGTCCGCACCCTCGAAGAAACGGCGATAGCCGTAGAGTGCCTGCGCGCCGCCGGTGTGCAGGAAGACGATCTGCTCGTCGGCGCCGTAGTGCCCGCGGCGGATGAGATCGATGAGCCCCGCCATGCCCTTGGCGCTGTAGACCGGGTCGAGGAAGATGCCCTCCAGCTCGGCGAGCAGGCGGATGGCCTCGATGGCGCCCGCGGTCGGGATACCGTAACCCTCGCCGATGTAGTCACAGTTCACCTGCACATCGTCGTCCTCGATGGCGGTCCTGGCGCCGAGGTAGTCGGACGTTGCCCGCGCAAGCTCGAGGACCTTGGCATGCTGTACCGGGGCCGGCGCCCGCACGCCGACGCCGAGCACCGGGATGCCGCTGTTCGCCGCCACGAGGCCGGCGACGAGCCCGGCCTGGGTGCCGGCACTGCCGGTCGCATGGACCAGCCGGTCGATGCGCAGGCCCCGGTCGTTGGCCTGTTGCAGGAGTTCGAGGGCCGCGTTGGCGTAGCCCAGGGCGCCGACGCGGTTCGAGCCGCCGCCCGGGATGACGTAGGGGGTGCGACCCTCGGCGGTGAGGCGCGCCGCGACCTCCGCCATGGCAGCATCCATGTCCGTACCGGCCGGGCGCTCCTCCAGGGTGGCGCCGAGGACCCGGTCCATCAGCACGTTGCCGTTGTCGCGGTAGTCGGGGTCTGTGAAGCCCGTCCGGTCCTCGAGGAGCAAGTGGCAGGGCAGGCCCTCCCGGGCGCAGGCCGCCGCGGCCTGGCGCACGTGGTTCGACTGGGTGGCGCCCTGGGTGATCACGCAGTCCGCTCCCTGCGCGAGCGCATCACCCATCAGGAACTCGAGCTTGCGGGTCTTATTGCCGCCGCCGGCGAGCCCGGTGCAGTCGTCGCGCTTGATCCAAAGCGCGGGCCCCCCGAGTGCCGCGCTGAGGCGCGGCAATGGCTCGAGCGGCGTGGGCAGGTGGGCGTAGTGGCGGCGGGGGAAGCGGGAGAAGTGCATGCAGGCGGTTCCTGGGCCGGGGGGGATGTCCATGATAACGGCGGGGTGCATCCGGGGCACCCTGCCGCGGCGGGATTCACGTATAATGCGCCGTTTTCCACTGTGGGCCCGCGGGCAGGAACCGGGCCGGGAGCAGGAGCGACATGGCAGAGCGCAAGGCCGCCGTCACCCGCAATACGCTGGAGACGCAGATCAGCGTCACCCTCGACCTCGACGGCAGCGGCGAGGCCCGCTTCGACACGGGCGTGCCCTTCCTCGAGCACATGCTCGACCAGATCGCCCGCCACGGCATGATGGATATCGAGATCGATGCGAAGGGCGACCTGCACATCGACGCCCACCACACGGTGGAGGACATCGGCATCACCCTCGGTCAGGCTTTCGCCGCCGCGGTCGGCGACAAGAAGGGTATCTACCGCTACGGCCATGCCTACGTGCCGCTGGACGAGGCGCTGTCCCGCGTCGTGGTCGATTTTTCCGGCCGGCCGGGGCTCGTGTTCCGCGTGCCCTTCACCCGGTCCATGATCGGCGGTTTCGACGTCGACCTGTTCCACGAGTTCTTCCAGGGCTTCGTGAACCACGCCCAGATGACGCTCCACGTCGACAACCTTCGCGGTGAAAACAGCCACCACCAGGCCGAGACGGTGTTCAAGGCCTTCGGCCGCGCGCTGCGCATGGCGCTGGCGCAGGATCCGGCCATGGCCGGCGTCACGCCCTCGACGAAAGGTGTCCTCTGACGGCCATGTCCGCAAGCATGGGGGGGGCCGCGGGCGGTAGCGTTGCCGTCATCGACTACGGCATGGGCAACCTGCACTCCGTGGCCAGTGCGCTGGAGCATGCCGGGGCCGAATCAGTGCAGGTGTCCTGCGACCCGGCGGTGCTGCGCGCCGCGGACCGGGTCGTGTTCCCCGGGGTCGGCGCCATCCGCGACTGCATGGCGGAAATCCGCCGCCTCGGCTGCGATGAGTTGCTGCAGACGGCGCTCACCACACAGCACAAGCCGGTGCTCGCTATCTGCGTCGGCATGCAGGCGCTGCTCGAGCGCTCCGAGGAGAACGGCGGCGTGCCCTGCCTGGGCCTGCTCGGGGGCGAGGTCCGCTTCCTCGGGGCCGATCTCCGGGGCGACGACGGCGAGCGGCTGAAGGTTCCCCACATGGGCTGGAACGAGGTCCGCCAGCGGCGGCCGCACCCGCTCTGGGAGGGCATTGCCGACGGTACCCGCTTCTATTTCGTGCACAGCTACTACGTCCACGCCGCGGATCGCGATCTCGTCGCCGGCAGCGTCGACTACGGCGTCTCCATCGATGCCGCGCTCGCCCGTGACAACCTCTTCGCCGTGCAGTTCCACCCGGAGAAGAGCCACACGGCGGGGCTGCGGCTGCTTCGCAACTTCCTCGCCTGGGACGGCTCATGCTGATCATCCCCGCCATCGATCTCAAGGACGGCCAGTGCGTCCGCCTGCGCCAGGGCGCCATGGACGACAGCACGGTGTTCTCCGACGATCCCGTCGCCATGGCGCGGCGCTGGGTCGACGCCGGCTGCCGGCGCCTGCACCTGGTGGACCTGAACGGGGCCTTCGCCGGTGAGCCGGTCAACGGCGCGGTGGTCGAGGCCATCGCCGCCGCGTACCCACAGCTGCCGGTGCAGATCGGCGGCGGCATCCGCGACCTCGCCACCATCGAGCACTACCTCAAGGCCGGGGTGAGCTACGTGATCATCGGCACCCAGGCCGTGAAGCAGCCGGCGTTCGTCGCCGAGGCCTGCCGCGCCTTCCCGGGGCGGGTGATCGTCGGCCTCGACGCGCGCGACGGCCGGGTCGCCACCGACGGCTGGGCGGAGGTCAGCGACGTGCAGGCCGCGGAGCTCGCCCGCCGCTTCGAGGCGGACGGCGTGTCCGCGATCGTCTACACGGATATCGCCCGCGACGGCATGATGCAGGGGGTCAACGTGGAGGCCACGGTCGCCATGGCCCGGGCCTCGCGTATCCCGGTGATCGCCTCCGGCGGCATCACGGACCTCGACGACATCCGCGCCCTCAGCGCCGTGGCCGGCGAGGGCATCATCGGTGCCATCACCGGCCGCGCCATCTACGAGGGCACGCTGGACGTGGCCGAGGCCCAGCGCCTCTGCGACGGTGACGGCTGATGGGACTGGCGCGCCGCATCATCCCCTGCCTCGACGTGGACAACGGCCGCGTGGTGAAGGGCGTGAACTTCGTCGACATCCGCGACGCCGGCGACCCGGTGGAGATCGCCCGGCGCTACAACGAGGCCGGCGCCGACGAGATCACCTTCCTCGACATCACCGCCAGCCACGAGGCGCGGGAGACCACGGTACACACCGTCGAGGCCATCGCCCGGGAAGTGTTCATCCCGCTCACCGTCGGCGGCGGCATCCGCTCCCTGGCGGACATCCGCACCATGTTGAACGCAGGGGCCGACAAGGTCAGCATCAACACTGCGGCGATCCGCGAACCCCAGCTGGTCGCCGATGCCTCGGCCCGCTTCGGCGCCCAGTGCATCGTGGTCGCCATCGATGCCAAGCGGGTGCAGGACCGTGACGGCGCCCCGCGCTGGGAGATCTTCACCCACGGCGGCCGCCGGCCCACCGGCATCGACGCCCTGGCCTGGGCCCGGCGCATGGCCGAGCTCGGTGCCGGCGAGATCCTCCTCACCAGCATGGACCGGGACGGTACCCGCGACGGCTTCGACCTCGCCCTCACCCGGGCCGTGAGCGACGCGGTGCCGGTGCCGGTGATCGCCTCCGGCGGTGTCGGCAACCTCGAGCATCTCGCCGAGGGCGTGCTCGAGGGCGGCGCCGACGCGGTACTCGCCGCCAGCATCTTCCACTTCGGCGAGTACAGCATCGCCGAGGCCAAGGCGCACATGGCCGGCCGGGGCATCGAGGTCCGGCTGTAACGATGGCGGCCTGCGCCGCCGGCGAACTGGTGATTCCCCACGAGCGGCCGCTCCTGCCCTGCCGCTTCCTCGCCCGCTATGACCGTTTCATCGCCAGCGTCGAGCTGGACGGCGAGGTGGTCGACGCCCACTGCGTGAACCCCGGCCGCATGGAGGGGCTGGTGCATCCGGGCGCGCGGGCCTGGGTCTCGGCCGCGCCGGCGAGGAGCAAGCGCAAGCTGCGCTACACGCTGGAACTGCTCGAGATCGAGGGCCGCTATGTCGGCGCGAACACCGTCGTGCCCAACCGCCTCGCGGAGATTCTCGTGCGCGAAGGCTGCGTGCCTGGCCTCAAGCGCTTCCGCAGCCTCGCGCGGGAGGTGCGCTACGGCGAGAACTCGCGCATCGACCTGCTGCTGGAGCAGGGCAGCCGCCGGCACCCGGTCCGGCACTACGTGGAGGTCAAGAACTGCCACCTGGTGTACCCGGACGGCGGTGCCTATTTTCCCGACAGCGTCAGCGTCCGCGCCGCGGGGCACCTGCGGGAACTGGCCGCGGTGGTAGCGGCGGGCGACAAGGCGACGGTGCTGTTCACGGTGCAGCGCGAGGACGCCCGCTTCCTGCGCCCGAGCCGCCTGCACGACCCCACCTTCGCGGAGGCGGCGACGGAGGCCGCTGCGGCCGGGGTGCGCTTCCGGGCGGTGACTATCGCGCCGCGGCCCGACGGATTCCACTACCTGGGGCCGCTGCCGGTGCGCCTGGGTCCCTACCCCACGGCGCCCCTGGAGCCGTTCCGCGATGCGCTGGCGCCGTTCTCGGGCTGGCGCCGGCGCGGCGGCCGCGGCTGAGCGGCGTCTACTCGGCGGCCGGCTCCTTGGCCGCGACGCTTTCGGCGGTCGCCGGCGCACGGCGCAGGCCGAGAATGCTGACACCCTTGAGGAGGGTGAGCGCCTCGTAGAGCTGGTTGTCGGTGCCGAGCAGGGCGCTGGCGCCGCCGGCCGATCCGCTGCCGCCTTCCGCCTCGCCGTTACCGTTGGCGAGATGGCCGACGAGATCCGCTTCGCTGATCCGGCCCTCCTCCGAGAGCGCCTCCAGCCGCGCGCGCTCGACCACGATATCCGGGGCGATGCCCGCGGCCTGGATCGAGCGGCCGCTCGGCGTGAAATAGAGCGCGGTGGTGAGCTTGACGGCGCGGTCTTCGGAGATGGGCAGTACCGTCTGCACCGAGCCCTTGCCGAAGCTGCCGGTGCCCATGATGATCGCCCGGCCGTGGTCCTGCAGGGCCCCGGCGACGATCTCGGAGGCGCTGGCGGAGCCGCCGTTGATGAGCACGATCAGCGGCACACCGCCGGTGGCGTCCTCGGGCGTCGCATCGTAGCTCTGGGCCGCGTTGGCGAGCCGGCCCTCCGTGTACACCACCTGCCCCCCGGGGAGGAAAAGGCCGGCGACGTCGACGCTGGCGCCGAGCACGCCGCCGGGGTTGTTGCGCAGGTCCAGCACCAGGCCCTTGAGGGTCTCCTCCGCCTGCAGCCGCTCCAGGGCGGCGCCGACGTCCTCGCCGGTGCTCTTCTGGAATTGCGAGATGCGGATGTAGCCGAAACCCGGCTCCAGCCAGCGCTCGCGCACGCTGGCGACCTTGATGACATCGCGCACCAGGGTCACGGTGAAGGGGCGGCCCTGGCCGGCGCGGCCGATGGTGAGCTCGATCTCGCTGCCCTTGGGGCCGCGCATCTTGGCGACCGCGTCACCCAGGCTCATGCCCTTCACCGGCTGGTTGTCGAGCTTGAGGATGATATCGCCGGGCTGCATGCCCGCCCCCGCGGCGGGGGAACCGTCGATGGGGGCGATCACCCGGATCAGGCCGTTGTCCATGCCGACCTCGAGACCGAGCCCGGAGAACTCGCCGGAGGTGGTGGTCTGCAGGTCCTCAAAGGCGTCCCGGGTGAGGTAGACCGAGTGCGGGTCCAGCCCGGTGAGCATGCCCTCGATGGCGTATTCGAGGAGCGTGCTGTCATCGATCTCCTCGACGTAGCCCTGGCGGATCTGGTTGAAGACGTCGGCGAAGGTGCGCAGCTCGTCGAAGGCCAGCCGGCCCTCCTCGGTTTCCATGGCAGCCTGTGCCGTGCCCGCGGGGAGGGTCGCGGCGACGAAGGCCGTGGCGAGGGCGCCGGCGCGGAGAGAGCGGCGCAGCAGCTGTCGTGGCTGGGGGAGCATGGTGCGTGCCTTTATGGCTGTGGGCTTGGCCGAGCCGGGCGGGTGGTGCCCGTCAGCTCGTGAACAGAGCGGAAAGTGTAGCGCAATCCCGCGCGCCGCGGCCAAGACCCCGGCTTTCCCGTTCGACCCGTTCCTCTTCGACAGGTTCCCCTTGAGCCGGTCTCAGCCGCGGCACCAGCCGGCGGGATCGACCGGTTTGCCATCCTGGCGGATCTCGAAGTACAGCGCGGCACGCTCGCGCCCGCCGCTGGCGCCGACGGTGGCGATGGGGGTGCCGGCGGTGACCCAGTCGCCCACGTCCTTGAGCAGGCTCTGGTTGTGCGCGTAGAGGCTCATGTAGCCCTCGCCGTGGTCCAGCACCAGGAGCAGGCCGGAGCCGCGCAGCCAGTCGGCGTAGACCACGCGCCCGTGGTGGATTGCCGCCACGGTGCTGCCGGCCTCGGCGTTGATGGTGACCCCGCGCCAGCGCATCTTGCCCTGGTTCCGCGGCCGGCCGAAGCGGTTCGCGTGTTCGCCCGCGGCCGGCCAGGGCATGGCGCCGCGTGCCGCCGTGAACGGCTGGTAGTTCGCCGGGATGGCCAGATCGCGGATCGCCGCCTCGATCTCGACGAGGACCTTCTCCAGCGCCTCGGCATCGCGGGCCAGGCGCGCGAGTTCGGCATCGCGCTCGGCGATGCTGGCCGCGAGGGCGGCGACCGCCTCCGCGCGCCGGTCCTGCGCCGCTGCGAGTTCCCGCTGCCGGGCCACCAGGGCATCGCGCTCGGCATCGAGCTCGTCGCGCCGGGCCGCCGCGCTCGCTTCGACGGTGGCGAGTTCCGCGAGGGTCTCGCGGAAGCTGGCCAGGGCCTCGCTGCGCGCGGCGGCAAGGTAGCGGTAGTAGGCGAGCACCCGGGCGAGCGCCTCCGGGTCCTCCTGGTTCAGGAGCAGCTTGAGGCTGCTGTCGCCGCCGCTGGCCCAGGCCTGGCGCAGCTCCTCGGCAATGCGCGCACGCTGGGCGTCGCGGCGGGCGGCGAGGGTCGCCTGTTCGTCGGCGAGCTCGGCCAGGCGCGCGACCAGCGCGTCGATGCGGCCCTCGATGGTGCTCACCCGCCCGGCGAGGCGGGTCAGTTCCGTCTCGGCCGCACGAAGCTCGGCCTGCAGCGAGTCCCGGGCGGCCTCGTCCTGGCGCTGTTCGCTTTCGATTTTTTCGATGGCCCGGGTCAGGGCCTCGAGCTTCTCCCGCGTGGCGCGCTCGTCCTGGACCGGGTCCGCGCCCGCCGCCACCGGCGCCAGCACGGCGAGGAGAGCCGCGGCGGGGGGCAGGCCGACGGCGAGCACGGCGGTCATGACGGCGGCCCCGGCCAACCCCGCCGGTCCGGGCCCCGCGCGGTGCCAGCGGGCCATGGCGCTCAGCGGTCCGTGAGCAGGCTGTGGCCGGTCATTTCGGGGGGCTGGGGTATGCCCATGAGGGCCAGCAGCGTGGGCGCGACGTCGGCGAGGATACCGCCGGCCGGGTCGAGTGCGACGGGGTCGCGGCCGATGTAGACGAGGGGCACGAGGTCCGTGGTGTGCTGGGTGTGCCGCTGGCCCGACTCGTAGTCGACCATCTGCTCGCAGTTGCCGTGATCGGCTGTGATGAGGGCGCGGCCACCGGCCGCGAGCACCGCCGCCTCGACCCGCCCCAGGCAGGCGTCGAGGGTCTCCACGGCGGCCACCGCGGCCTCGTAGCTGCCGGTGTGGCCGACCATGTCGCCGTTGGCATAGTTGCACACGATCAGGTCGTAGGCGCCGCTGCCGATGGCCTCGACCAGCCTGTCCGTGACTTCCGGGGCGCTCATCTCCGGCTTGAGGTCGTAGGTGGCGACGTCCGGGGAGGGCACGAGGATGCGCGTTTCGCCGTCGTACTCCTCCTCGCGGCCGCCGCTGAAGAAGAAGGTCACGTGCGCGTACTTCTCGGTCTCGGCGATACGCAGCTGCGTGCGGCCGGCGCCGGCGAGGTACTCGCCCAGGCCGTTGGCCGGCGCCTCCGGCGGGAAGGCGCAGGGAGCGTCGATATCGGCCGCGTACTCGGTGGTCTGTACGAAGCCCGCGAGCCGGGGCTGCACGCGGCGCCGGAAGCCGTCGAAGGCCGGGTCCGTGAGGGCGCGGCTGAGCTGCCGGGCGCGGTCGGCGCGGAAGTTCATGAACAGCACGGTGTCGCCGTCCTCGATGCGCACGGCGCTGCCGCCGGCATCGGTGATCACCGTCG
>CAJWWA010000066.1 GCA_913048495.1 uncultured Halieaceae bacterium | reverse complement strand
CTCGTGGCGGCGTTCATGTACACCGTCGTCAGGCCCGGATTGCCCTGGCGCAGCAGCTCCACCATGACCCACGACGCCGCCTCACCGCTCGCCAGCGCGCCCCGCTCGAGCTCCACGGTGCCAGTCCCGGTCGTCGCGGCGGCGGTTGTACTGCTCGCCGCCGGGGATCGGCGGCGACTGGTTGAGACGGAGGTCTTCCGCGTCGATGCACTCACCCTCGGCCAGTGCGAGCGCACGCTCGAGGATGTTCTCGAGTTCGCGCACGTTGCCCGGGAAGCTGTGCGCGGCGAGGGCGGCCATGGCGTCCTCGGTCAGCGTCGGCGCCGCCAGGCCGCTGCTCTCCGCGATGCGTTCCAGGAGCGCGCTGGCGAGCAGCGGCAGGTCCTCGCTGCGCTCGCGCAGGGCCGGTACGTGGAGGTCGATGACGTTGATCCGGAAGTAGAGGTCTTCCCGGAAGCGGCCGGCGCCGACCTCGTTCGCCAGCTGCTTGTGCGTAGCGCTGAGCAGTCTCACGTCCGTGGGTAGCTCCTCGCCGCCGCCGACGGGGCGGATGGACTTTTCCTGGATGGCGCGGAGCAGCTTGACCTGCATATGCAGGGGCAGGTCGGCGACCTCGTCGAGGAACAGGGTGCCGCCGCGGGCCAGCGCGAACAGGCCCTGCTTGTCCCGGGTAGCACCGGTGAAAGCGCCCTTCACGTGACCGAAGAACTCGCTTTCCATGAGTTCCGCGGGAATGGCCCCGCAGTTCACGGCCACGAAGGGCCCGCCGGCACGGGGCCCGCGGGCGTGAATCTGCCGCGCCACCACCTCCTTGCCGGTCCCCGATTCGCCGTGAATGTGCACCGGTGCCTGGCTGCGGGCGAGCTTGTCTACCTGCTGCCGAAGGGTGCGGATGGCCGGCGTGTCACCGATAATGCCGCCCTCGTCACCGGCTTCCTCCTCCGGCGGGGCCTGCAGCGCCTGCTCCACGAGGCGACGCAGCCCATCGAGATCCACGGGCTTGCTGATGAAGTCGAAGGCGCCCGCCTTCAGGGCCTCGATGGCCGCATCGATACTGCCGTGGGCGGTGATCATGGCGACCGGGAGCCGCGGGAAGGCCTGCTGGATGTGGCGGACCAGGTCGATGCCGTTGCCGTCGGGCAGGCGCATGTCGGTGAGGCACAGCTGCGGCGGGTCACCGGCCAGCAGCTGCCGCGCCTCGGCGAGGTTGGCCGCGCTGGTGGTGCGCAGACCCATCCGCGAAAGCGTGATCTCCAGGAGTTCCCGGATATCCGGTTCGTCGTCGACGATGAGGACGTTCTGTTCAGTCATGGCATTTCATGTTCTTGTCGCACTCCGTGCCCGCCCGCTCAGCCCGTGACCGCCTGGCGCGCCATGGCGATTCGAAAGCAGGTCTCGCCCGTCTCCGTCGGATGATAAACCAGGTTGGCATTGTTCAGCTCGCAGAGCTCCCGGCACAGGTACAGACCCATGCCGCTGCCTCCCTTGCTGCGGCTGAAGAAAGGCTCGAACAGGCGCGCCTCGTCTTCCGGAGCCACGCCTTCACCGGCGTCGAGCACGTCCAGCAGCACCTGCGTCCCGGTGGCATCGGCATGGGCGTATAAGCTGCACTCACGACGGCCGGTCCTCTCCGCCGCGTGGCGTAACGCGTTGTCGATGAGGTTGTTGAGCACGCGTTCGAGGTTTTCCGGATCGAACTCCACCCGCAGCCCGGACCCGGCATCCAGCGCGACGCGCGGGGCCGGTGCGCTGGCCGCCCGGTAGCGATCGAGGTAGCCCGGAAGCCAGTCCGCCAGCGTAAGCAGCTCGGGCCTGGGCGGTTCCCGACGGGAGATCTGCAGCACGCTCTCGACGATCTCGTTCACGCGCTGGCTGTTGGTGGTGATGATACCGAGCAGCCGGCGATCGCCGGCGTCGGCCTGCGGCGATTCGTCGAGGAGCTGGGCAGCGTGGCTGATGGCCCCGAGCGGGTTGCGGATCTCGTGGGCGATGGACGCGGTCAATCGCCCCAGGGAACCGAGCTTGAGCGACTGGGCATGCTGGGCCACCGGGCTGTAGTCCTCGAGGAACACGAGGGTCTGGGCTTCCGCGTCGCCGTTGTCCAGGCGGCGGAACCGGGGCACCAGTTCAAGCCCTTCCGGGTGGATGCGGAAGGGCCCGCGAGCCTGGATGCCCGTGGCGCGGAAATCGCGCAGGCGCCGGCAGAGCTCTGCGCTGTACTCATTTAGGTCCCGGCCCTGTTCCATGGCGGCGGGCCGGTCCGGCATCAGCATGGCGGATGCGGCCTGGTTCATGATCCGCACCCGCTCCTCCGGGTCGACGAGGAGGATGCCCGCCTGCATCGATTGCACGATCTGTTCATTCAGGCGCTGCAGCGTGTACAGGTCCGAGGTGCGGGCCTGGGCGAGCGCCTCGGCGCGGCCCAGGCGGGCGGCGATGATCTGCACCAGCGTTGATACCGCGAACAGGAGCAGGCCCAGCAGGCCGGCCGGGAACAGGTCGGCGATTCCCAGGTGGCCCAGGGAGATCAGGCGGATCGTATCCGAGAGCACCGCGAGCACGGCCAGCGCGGCGACGAGGGTCGCGAGCGTGCGGTTGCTGATCAGCACAGCGCTTGCGGCCGCGGCGATCGCCAGCAGCAGCGGCAGGCCGCTGCTCATGCCGCCGCTGGCATCGGCGAGGGTGATGATCGCCATGATGTCGAAGGCGAAGAGCAGCACCAGGAAGGTGTTGCTGCGCTGCCACTGGCGCGGCACCGTGATCAGCAGGAGGATGCACGAGGCCAGGAACACGAGCGCCGTGCCGAGGTACTGCAGCGTGTTCAGCGCCCCCACGAGCTGGCTGGTAGTCGGGATCACCAGCAGGAGCAGGAAGACCGCGGCGAGCAGGGCCCGGTAGGCCAGGTAGATGCGGTACAGCACCCGGTTCTGGGGCGGGGTGTTCGGGCTGGGCCTGACGAGGATCGAGGGGCTGCTCACGGTCGCATCCAGGGTTGCATCGAGAGTCGCGTTGGCGCTGCCAGTGTAGCAGCAGCGCCCCCGGTGCTCTTCACGGCGGGGCCTTGCACTGGTCAGCGGCGGCGCTTTGCCGGAGAATACCGGGCCTCCAGCCCCTTGTCCCCCGGTAATGCCATGGCAACACTCGATATTCTGATGGCTCAGCTCAACACGCGCGTCGGCGATTTCGAGGGCAATGCCGACCGCGTGCTCGCCGTGGCCCGCCGGGCCGTGGCCGAGAAGCGCGAGCCGGTGATCGTGTTCCCGGAGCTGACCCTCTCCGGGTATCCGCCGGAGGACCTGCTGCTCCGTCCCAGCCTCGAAGGCAGGGTCCAGCGTGCCCTCGGCCGCCTGCGCCGCGAGCTGCCCGCCGAGGCGGTGGTGGTGCTCGGCTATCCGCGGCGCGTGGACGGCCGGCTCTACAACATGGCGGGCGTGCTCCGCGGCGGCGAGCTGGTGGCCGAGTACGCCAAGCGCTGCCTGCCGAACTACCAGGTCTTCGACGAGAAGCGCTACTTCGCGCACGGTAACAGCCCCGGGGTCCTGGAGATCGCCGGGGTCCCCGTCGCCTTGTCGGTGTGCGAGGACATCTGGGAAGAGGCCCCGATCCTCGACAGTGCCGCCGCCGGCGCCCGCCTGCTCCTCAACCTGAACGCCTCCCCCTTTCACCGCGGCAAGCAGCGCGAGCGCCTGGAGGTCGTGGGCGCGCGGGCGCGCACTGCGGGTATCCCGGTGGTCTACGTGAACCAGGTTGGCGGCCAGGACGAGCTGGTGTTCGATGGCGGCTCCTTCGCGGTGGCGGCCACCGGCGAGGTGATGGCGAGCGCGCCGGGCTTCCGCGAGGCGGAGACCTGGGTCCGCGTCAACGTCGACGATGACGGTCACGCGTCCCTCGATGGCACGACGGCGGAGCCGCTGGACGACCTGCCGGCGACCTGGGAGGCGCTGGTTCTGGGCGTTCGCGACTACGTGCAGAAGAACGGTTTCCCCCGGGTGGTGCTGGGACTCTCGGGGGGCGTCGACTCGGCGCTGACGCTGGCGGTCGCCGTCGAAGCCCTGGGCCCGGACCGGGTGGAGGCGGTCATGATGCCTTTCCGCTACACCTCGAGCATGAGCGTCGAGGATGCCGCAGAGCAGAGCCGGCTCCTCGGCGTGCGCCACTCGGTGATCTCCATCGAGGATGCCTACAACGCGTTCATGGCGGCGCTGGCCCCGCATTTCGAAGGTCTCGCCGCGGACACGACCGAAGAGAACCTGCAGGCGCGCTGCCGCGGGGTGCTGCTCATGTCCCTGTCCAACAAGAGCGGCGCCCTGGTGCTCACCACCGGCAACAAGAGCGAGCTCGCCGTGGGCTACTCCACGCTCTACGGTGACATGGCCGGCGGCTTCGACGTGCTCAAGGATGTGCCGAAGACGCTGGTCTACGCGCTGTGCCGCTATCGCAACAGCCTCGGCCCGTGCATTCCGGAGCGCGTGATCGAGCGTCCGCCGTCGGCGGAGCTCGCGCCCGATCAGCGCGATGAGGACAGCCTGCCGCCGTACCCCGTGCTCGACGATATCCTGGAGCGCTACGTGGAGCGGGACGAGAGCGCCGAGGCGATCATCGCCGCCGGTCTGCCCCGGGAGCAGGTGGAGCGGGTTGTGAAGCTGGTCGATCGCAACGAGTACAAGCGCCGCCAGGCGCCCATCGGTGTGCGCATCACGCGCCGGGGCTTCGGCCGGGACCGGCGCTACCCGATCACGTCTGCCTGGCTGCCGGGTGACTGACGGGCGTCAGCCGGACTGCGGCGTGTAGTTGAACTGCGGCGGCTTCGGCGGATCGAAGAGGCCGAAGGACAGCTTGTTGATCCAGGAGCGCTGCTGCCCCTCGAGCGTGTAGCTGGTCTTGAACTCGCCGTTCTTGTCGAGGGCCGGGTACTCCGGATAGTTGGTGCGCAGCACCTCGATGGCCTCCCGGGCGAGGTCGTCCATGCCCAGGTAGATGTAGCCCTGGGCCATCACCGCCAGCCCGTCCGGCACGGCAGGCGTGCGCTGGAAGTTCTCGACGACGTAGCGGCCCCGGTTGGCGGCGGCGAGGTAGGCGCCGCGGCGAATGTAGTAGTTGGCGACGTTGATCTCGTGCCGCGCCAGGAGGTTGCGCAGGTAGACCATGCGCGCCTTGGCGTCCGCGGCGTAGGGGCTGTCCGGGTAGCGCGAGAGGAGCTGTGCGAACTCGGCGAAGGCCTCCTTGGCCCGGGAGACGTCGCGCTTGGTCTCATCCATGGGAATGAAGCGCGAAAGGAAGTCCCGCTCCGAGTTCACGGCCGCCAGGCCCTTCAGGTAATAGGCGTAGTCGACGTTCGGGTGCTGCGGGTGCAGGCGGATGAAGCGATCCGCGGCCTCCACGGCGGCCTCGTACTCGTAGGCGCCGTAGTGCGCGTAGATGATCTCCAGCTGCGCCTGCTCCGCGTACTTGCCGAAGGGGTAGCGCGATTCCAGCGCCTGCAGGCTGCGCACCGCCAGGTCGTAGTTGCGGTTGTTCAGGTAGCGCTGGGCCTGGTCGTAGATCTGCTGTTCGCCGCTGTCGGCGGCGATATCCGGCATGTCGTCATTGCCGGAGCAGGCGACCAGCAGGACCGCCAGGCACAGGGCCGCGACGCGGCGCAGGGCGCGGGCGGTAGCGGAAGTGTAGCGGGGGCGGCTCACCGGTGCGTGGTACCATGCTGCATGCGGGCCGCTATTTAAGCATAGACACTGCACCGCTTAAACACCGGTGGTGGTGTAAGGACAGAGCGGAAGGGAACAGCGGAAGGGATATGCCGGAACGCATCGAGCTGTCGGCGACAGTGGGCGAGAGCGAGGCGGGGGAGCGTCTCGACCAGGCCGCCGCACGCCTGTTCCCGGACTATTCCCGGGCCCGGCTCCAGGGCTGGATCAAGGCCGGTGAGCTTCGCGTAGGCGGGGAGCAGCGTCGGCCCCGGGACCGGGTCGCCGCGGGCGAGGTGCTGACCGTCGCCGCGGAACAGGCCGAGGCGGTCAACTGGGTGCCGCAGGCCATCGCCCTCGACATCCTCCACGAGGACGAGCACATCATCGTCATCAACAAGCCGGCGGGCCTGGTGGTGCACCCGGCAGCCGGCCACGGTGACGGCACCCTCGTCAACGCGCTCCTCGCGCATGCCCCGGCCATGGCGTCGCTGCCCCGTGGCGGCATCGTTCACCGCCTCGACAAGGACACCTCCGGCCTGCTCGTGGCCGCCAAGACCCTCCCGGCGCACCGCTCCCTCGTGGAGCAGCTCCAGGCCCGCAGCGTGGGCCGGGAGTATCTCGCCCTCTGCCTCGGCGCCCTGACCGGTGGCGGCACCGTCGATGCACCCATTGGCCGCCACCCGCGGCAGCGCAAGAAGATGGCCGTGGTGACCCACGGCGGCAAGCCCGCGGTGACCCACTACCGCATCGCCGAGCGTTTCCGTCACTACACGCTGCTGCGGGTCAAGCTGGAGACCGGCCGCACGCACCAGATCCGGGTCCACCTCGCCCACCGGCATCATCCCCTCGTCGGTGACCCGGTCTACGGTGGCCGCCTGCGCCTTCCCGCGGGTGCCAGCGACGCCCTCATCGAGGCTCTTCGCGGGTTCCGCCGCCAGGCCCTGCACGCCCGTGCCCTCGAGCTGCTGCACCCGGCAACGGGCGACGCCATGGCCTTCGAATGTTCCCTCGCCGCGGATCTCGCCGGCCTGCTCGCCGTGCTGCGCCGCGAAGACCCGGCGAAGCCCGGGCGGAGCGCCTGACCGGTGGCTGTCGAGCAGCCGGTCTGGCCGCTGCCGCCCGGCATCTCGGCCTTCACCAGCACCCGTGACGGGGGTGCCAGCGCAGCGCCCCACGACAGTTTCAACCTGGCCGGCCATGTCGGCGACGATCCTGTAGCGGTCGAGCGTAACCGTGCGCGCCTGGCCGCGATGCTCCCTGCCGGCGCGTCGGTGCGCTGGCTGCACCAGGTGCACGGCACCCGGGTGCTCGTTGATGACGGCGACGCGAGCGCACCGGCGGATGCCGCGGTCAGCCGTCGGCCCGGCCTTGCCTGTGCCATCCTCACGGCGGACTGCCTCCCGGTGCTGTTCTGCAGCGTGGACGGCCGGGTAGTCGCCGCGGCGCATGCCGGCTGGCGCGGCCTCGCGGGCGGCGTCCTCGAGGCGACGATCGCCGCCATGGCGGTCGACCCCGGTGACATCACGGCCTGGCTCGGCCCGGCCATCGGCCCGCGGGCCTTCGAGGTCGGCCCGGAAGTGCACGCGGCCTTCGCGGCCCATTGGCCCGCGGACCCCGCGGCGCTGCATGCGGCCTTTCGCCCGGGGCGCGGTGACCGGCTGCACGCCGACCTGCACGCCCTCGCCGGCGCGCGCCTGGCGGCGGCGGGCGTTACGGCGTGTTTCCGGGACCCGCGCTGCACCGCGAGTGACCCGGGCCGGTTCTATTCCTTCCGCCGCGACGGTGACACGGGTCGCATGGTTTCCTTGATTCTCATCAATCCTTGAGCCCGCTGCGCTGTCCTCGGCGTTGAAAAAGGTCATTTCCGGCCCAATATTTTCCATAACGGATTGATCGCCGCCCGCGACAGCGGTGGCACGGGAGACAACGTTATGCGAATGGACAAGCTCACGAACCAGCTGCAGAACGCGCTGGCCGATGCCCAGTCCCTGGCCCTGGGCCGGGACAACAACTTTATCGAGCCACTGCACCTGCTCGCCGCCCTGCTCGACCAGCAGGGGGGCTCCACGCGGCCGCTGCTGCAGAAGGCCGGCGCCGACGTGGCCCGCCTGAAGGAAGCGGTGCAGGCCGGCCTCGCCGCGCTGCCGAAGGTATCCGGTAGCGGCGGGGATATCCACATCTCCAATGCCCTCGGGCGGATCCTCAACCTGACCGACAAGCTGGCCCAGCAGGGCGGCGATGCCTACATCTCCACCGAACTCGTGCTGCGGGCCATGCTGGAGAGCGACAGCGACGCGGGCAAAATGCTCGAGGACGCCGGGGTCAGCAAGGCTGCCCTCGACCAGGCGATCGCGGCCGTGCGCGGCGGTCAGAGCGTCGACAACCCGGAGGCCGAAGAGTCCCGGCAGGCGCTCGACAAGTACACGATCGACCTCACGGAACGCGCCCGGGACGGCAAGCTCGACCCGGTCATCGGCCGGGACGACGAGATCCGCCGCACGATCCAGGTGCTGCAGCGCCGCACCAAGAACAACCCGGTGCTCATCGGCGAGCCGGGGGTGGGCAAGACCGCCATCGTCGAGGGCCTGGCCCAGCGCGTGGTCAACGGCGAGGTGCCCGAGGGTCTGCGCGACAAGCGCATTCTCTCCCTCGACCTCGGCGCTCTGCTCGCCGGGGCCAAGTTCCGGGGCGATTTCGAGGAGCGGCTGAAGGCCGTGCTCAACGAGCTGTCGAAGGAAGAGGGCCGCGTCATCCTGTTCATCGACGAGATCCACACCATGGTCGGTGCGGGCAAGGCCGAGGGCTCCATGGACGCCGGCAACATGCTCAAGCCCGCGCTGGCGCGCGGTGAACTGCACTGCGTGGGTGCGACCACGCTGAACGAGTACCGCCAGTACGTGGAGAAGGACGCGGCGCTGGAGCGGCGCTTCCAGAAGGTGCTGGTGGACGAGCCCAGCGAGGAGGACACCATTGCCATCCTCCGCGGCCTCAAGGAGCGCTACGAGGTGCACCACGGGGTCGATATCACGGACGGCGCCATCATCGCCGCGGCCAAGCTGTCACAGCGCTACATCACTGACCGGCAGCTGCCGGACAAGGCCATCGACCTCGTGGACGAGGCTGCCAGCCGCATCCGCATGGAGATCGACTCCAAGCCGGAGGCCATGGACCGCCTCGAGCGGCGGCTGATCCAGCTCAAGATCGAGCGCGAGGCGGTCAAGAAGGACGACGACCCGGGTGCCGTGAAGCAGCTCGAACTGCTGAACGAGCAGATCGACAAGGTCGAGAAGGAATACGCGGACCTGGAGGAGGTGTGGAAGGCCGAGAAAGCCTCCCTGCAGGGCGCGGCCCAGATCAAGGGCGAGATCGAGCAGGCAAAGATCGAGCTGGAGGCCGCCGGCCGCGCCGGGGACCTCGCCCGCATGTCCGAGCTTCAGTACGGCAGGCTGCCCGAGCTCGAGAAGCAGCTGGCGGCGGCCCAGGAGGCCGAGACCGCCGAGCGCACGCTGCTGCGCAACAAGGTCACGGACGAGGAGGTGGCCGAGGTGGTCTCCCGCTGGACCGGTATCCCCGTGGCGAAAATGCTCGAGGGCGACCGGGAAAAGCTCCTGCGCATGGAGGGGGCCCTGCACGAACGGGTCGTGGGGCAGGATGAGGCGGTCACTGCCGTGTCCAATGCCGTGCGCCGCTCCCGCGCGGGCCTCGCCGACCCGAACCGCCCCAACGGGTCCTTCCTCTTCCTCGGTCCCACGGGCGTGGGCAAGACCGAGCTGTGCAAGGCGCTGGCGGAGTTCCTCTTCGACAGCGAGCAGGCCATGGTGCGCATCGACATGTCGGAGTTCATGGAGAAGCACTCCGTGGCCCGCATGATCGGTGCACCCCCGGGCTACGTGGGCTACGAGGAGGGCGGTTACCTGACCGAGGCGGTGCGCCGCCGGCCCTACTCGCTACTGCTCCTCGACGAGGTGGAGAAGGCCCACCCGGACGTCTTCAACATCCTCCTGCAGGTGCTCGAGGACGGGCGCCTGACCGACGGCCAGGGCCGCACCGTGGACTTCCGCAACACGGTGATCGTCATGACATCCAACCTGGGCTCGGATCTGATCCAGGAGATGGCGGGAGAGGAGAACTACGGGCGCATGAAGGCGGCGGTGATGGAAGTGGTCGGTCACCACTTCCGCCCGGAGTTCATCAACCGCATCGACGAGACCGTGGTCTTCCACCCCCTGCAGCAGTCGCAGATCCGCGGCATCGCCGAGATCCAGCTGGCGCACCTGCGCGAGCGGCTGGCGGAGCGGGAGCTCTCGCTCGAGCTGTCCGACGCCTTTCTCGACAAGCTCGTCGCCGCGGGCTTCGACCCGGTCTACGGGGCGCGGCCGCTGAAGCGGGCGATCCAGCAGGAGCTGGAGAACCCCCTGTCGCAGCGGATTCTCGCCGGGGACTTCGCGCCCGGGGACACGATCCGGGGCGACTACTCGGAAGAGAGCGGCGTGTCCTTTTCGACCGCCGCCGCGGACGCCGCCTGAGGCGCCTCAGGGCTCGCAGTGCGCCTCGATGGCCCGCAGCGCTTCCTGGCGCTGCGCTTCGCGCTCCTCGTCATTGAGGAAGCGCATCTCGCCGTCATCGCCCTGCATGCGGATGCGGGCGGCGCTCTCCAGCGTCTGGAGGTTGGCTCGCGCTTTAGCACAGAGTTCCGGGTCCGGTTGCGGTGAGCTGCCCGGTGCGGCGGCCTGGGCCCCGCTTTCCTCGCGCGCCGGGGTCGCGCCGCTGCCGGCCCCGGGGGCCTTGGCGGGACTGCTGTCGTCGGCCGCAGGCGGCCGGCGAAGCGAGCCGTCCGATCCGACCGTCTCGAACTCGATACTGCTGTCCGCCGGCGGGCGGTCGCTCATGACCAGGTTGCCCTGGTCGTCTTTCCAGCGGTAGTAGGTTGTGGACGCGGCCGTGGCCGGCATCGCCAGCAGCACTGCCAGCGCTGCGATGAGAGTTGCGCTACGAGGTTGCTTGATCACTGTCTGCTCCGGCCACCGACCCAGGAAAGAAAGGCACGGGAAGGAAAATAGCTCACTTCCCTATCGCCCTGCAATTTGCCTGTCCGGGCAGTTTCGGGCGTTGGCGGCATTATTGGCCATTGACAGGGCCCGTAACGCGATGGACACTCCCGCCTGTCGTGCAAGTGGCAACGGCTAGCGTCGGGTACCCCCGGCCTCTGGCCTACTGCGCCAACGGTACAGTTGGTTCAGCTGCTTGCATGTCCCGTTAGTCGGTGCCGCCGCATGGGCGCGCGCCGTGGGTCCGACACTGCGCTACCCCGCAGGGCGACACGCACGGGTTCTCGTGATTGTCATTCCCCTTCTGGCGAGTAGGCGCTGTTGTTGCGCCCGGCGGGAGTGGCACTCAGCTGCCGGCGTCCTGCCGGCGCCTGTTCAGCCACACGTTTCGGGCATGCACCGGCCGGCGATGGGTACGCGTCGGCCCGAGGCTGAGCAGGAGTGAAAACCATGGACCAGAAGGCCGTGGAGCTGTTATCGGGCGGCGAGATGATCGCCCAGGCTCTCGAGGACGAGGGCGTCGAGTTTATCTTCGGGTACCCCGGCGGCGCGGTATTGCACATCTACGACGCGCTGTTCAAGACCAACAAGACCCCCCATGTGCTGGTACGCCACGAGCAGGCGGCGACACACGCGGCCGACGGCTATGCCCGTGCCACCGGCAAGCCGGGGGTGGTGCTGGTGACCTCCGGCCCGGGCGCGACCAACGCCATTACCGGTATCGCCACGGCCTACATGGATTCCATCCCGATGGTGGTGTTCTCCGGGCAGGTGGCCAGCCACCTGATCGGCGAGGACGCCTTCCAGGAGACCGACATGGTCGGCATCTCGCGGCCGATCGTGAAGCACAGCTTCATGATCAAGCATGCCCGGGAACTGCCTGAGACCATCAAGAAGGCGTTCACCCTGGCGACCACCGGCCGCCCCGGCCCGGTGGTGATCGACATCCCCAAGGATGTCACCCGTCCGGACGAGAAGTTCGAGTACAACTACCCGGAGAGCGTCCGCATGCGCTCCTACCAGCCCTCGCAGAAGGGCCACTCCGGGCAGATCCGCAAGGCGGCGAAGCTCCTGCTCTCGGCCAAGCGGCCGATGATCTACAGCGGCGGCGGCGTCATCCTCGGTGAGGGCAGCGAGGAGCTGATCGCCCTCGCGCGACACCTCAACTACCCGGTCACCAACACGCTCATGGGCCTCGGCGCCTACCCGGGCACGGACCGGCAGTTCCTCGGCATGCTGGGCATGCACGGCTTCTACGAGGCCAACATGGCCATGCACCATTCGGATGTCATCCTTGCCGTCGGCGCACGCTTTGACGACCGGGTGACCAACACGGTCAGCAAGTTCTGTCCCGGTGCGCGAATCATCCATATCGATATCGATCCGGCCTCCATCTCCAAGACCGTCAGCGCCCATATCCCCATCGTCGGTCCTGTGAAAGCCGTACTGACGGATCTGCTCGAGCAGGTGAAGAGTACCCAGGGCAAGGCTGACGACACGCTGCCGGAGCCCGGCGCCCTCGAGCGCTGGTGGACCCAGATCGAGGAGTGGCGCGGCAAGCACGGCTTGCTGACCGGGCGGCGCTACGGCGAGAGCGAGCACATCATGCCGCAGGACGTCATCCGCAGCCTCTACCGGGCGACGAAGGGCGATGCCTACGTCACCTCGGACGTGGGCCAGCACCAGATGTTCGCGGCCCAGTACTACCCCTTCGACAAGCCCCGGCGCTGGATCAACTCGGGCGGGCTCGGGACGATGGGCTTCGGCCTGCCGGCCGCCATGGGCGTAAAGCTCGCCTTCCCGGAGGCGGAAGTGGCCTGCGTGACCGGCGAGGGCAGCATCCAGATGAACATCCAGGAGCTGTCCACCTGCCGGCAGTACAACACGCCGATCAAGATCGTGAACCTGCGCAACAATTACCTCGGCATGGTCAAGCAGTGGCAGGACATGCAGTACGAGGGACGCTACGCCATGAGTACCTACGAGGACTCTCTCCCGGACTTCATGAAACTGGTGGAGTCCTACGGCCACGTCGGCATCACGGTGCGCGACAAGGGCGACCTGGATGCCGCCATGGACGAGGCCTTTGCCCTGCGCGACCGCCTGGTGTTCCTCGATGTCTACGTGGATCCCATGGAACACGTCTACCCCATGCACGTGGCGCCGAACGGCTCCATGAAGGACATGTGGCTGAGCAAGAACGAGAGGAGCTGACATGCGCCGAATTATTGCCATCCTGATGGAAAACGAACCCGGTGCCCTCTCGCGCGTGGTCGGCCTGTTCTCGCAGCGCGGCTACAACATCGAGACGCTCAACGTGGCGCCGACGGACGACGCCACGCTGTCGCGACTGACGCTGACCACCATCGGTGACGACCACCACATGGAGCAGATCACCAAGCACCTGAACCGCCTCGTGGACGTGGTGAAGATCGTGGACCTCACCGAGGGGGCCCACATCGAGCGCGATCTCATGCTGATCAAGGTGCGCGCCGCGGGCACGGACCGCGACGAGCTCAAGCGCACGACGGACATCTTCCGCGGCCAGATCGTGGACGTGGCCCCGTCGAGCTACACGATCCAGCTCGTGGGCACCACGGAGAAGCTAGATGCGTTCGTTGCTGCCGTGGCGGACCTGCAGATCCTGGAAGTTGTGCGGTCCGGGGTGGCGGGGATCGCCCGGGGGGAGAAGGTGCTTAGGCCCTGAAGCGAAAGTTAGAGCTTATTCGGCCCATACTACGGGAGTCGATGCGGGGGTTTTGGCAGGGAGCCCGGGACGGCTGGTACCGCTTCCCGGGTCATTCAGGCCGTGCTTTGGGTCAAACCCCGGGGCGGGGCTTTCCGCGAGGACTGTCCGAGTCCCGAGAAATCGCGAAGCGATTTCCGGTCGAGTTCCGCAGCGGCCGCCCCGGGGTT
>CAJWWA010000065.1 GCA_913048495.1 uncultured Halieaceae bacterium | reverse complement strand
TTTCGAGACGGGAATACCCGTTGCCACGCTCACGACGTGACTCACGTGATCGCGCGTCACGACGTCCGTTACGAGAAGTTCTCGGAGCTCGTCCTCGTCGCCCTCGTGCTCGTCGTCGCACACGCACCGGCCGCCGACGCACCGCCCCGCTGGCGCTCCAGCCATTCCCAGTGCCGGGGCAGCAGGGTCACCTCCCGTCCCACCACCCCGAGCTTGGGCCGGCCTCGGCCGGGCTTCTCCCTGGCGGCGGGCACGCCCGGCTCCGAGAAGCGTTCAACGATGTCGTCGTGGGTGCCGCTCAGGTCGAGATCGATCTGGCGGCCCGTCTCCAGCTCGAAGACGAGCGGCGGCGGTGCGTCGGAAGCCGGTTCCTGCGCATGCAGGCACGACGCGACGTCGAGCAGGCTGCCAGACGCCAGGCAGGTGGAACCGGAGAATGCGATGTGAGTACTCATGGGGTTGCCTTTCGAAAACTATTTTGTCCGGGCAAAAATAATATTACCCCGGCAAAATAAAAGCAAGCCCTAATCGAAGAAATCAGCGCTCAGGGGCTCTGCCCCGGATTCAGCCGCCCATCCCGCGCCAGCAGCCCCTCCACCGCCAGCCCCAGGTCCATCCCCTCGCCATGCCAGTGCGGCGGGAGGGTCGCCGCATCGATCGGGAGCTGTTCAAGATGGTGGTGATGGTGAAGGGCAGAAACGTTCCCGCGGGAACGCGTATCCGGCGCCGGGGGCACCATCGTACCGCGGGGATCGCGGAAGCGCGCCTCGCCAGAGGCCAGCAGCGCCACGGCGTAGCCGCCTTCGTGCACCAGCCGGTGATGATGACGGCAAAGCAGCACCAGGTTGTCGAGCTTCGTCTCGCCGCCGTCGGCCCAGTGCACCACGTGGTGGGCATCCACGTGGCGGCGCGTCGTACAGCCCGGGAAGGTACAGCCGCCGTCTCGGTGCTCCAGCGCCCGGCGCAGCGCGGGGGTGATGTTGCGCGATCGGCGGCCGATATCGAGCGCCTGGCCGCGGTCGTTCTCCAGCCAGTGCACCACGCCGCAATCGCAGGCGGCGCGCCGGGACGTTTCCGCGGAAACGTCTTCGTCATCGATGGTGGCCACTTCCAGGTCGGCCGCCCGCGTGTGCACGTGGACCGTGTAGCGGTCACCGCCGGTGCTGTCGCCGTCACCGCCGGCCAGGTAGCTGTCCGCCAGCCGCTCCAGCGCATCCGCCCGCCGCTGGGTCGGACACAGGTCATCCTCGCGCGGCATGGCGTCCACCGCCGCATCGAGCGCAAGCATCAGCCGCTCACCCTGCTCAGGCGTCAACCGGCCGCGAATCACGTAGCTGCCATCCTCGTCGACGTAGTAGCTGAACCTGCGGTTCTCCAGCTGCGCCTGCGCCTCGTCACGGCCCACACGCCGGTAGGCCTGCACCAGGCGCTCCACGTGGGCTGCCGTCCCGTGCCGGGCAATCATCAGGAAATACTCCTCGTTCTCCGGCGTGGCCACCCGGGTAATCGCCCGCACCTTGGAATAGCTGAGGCTGCCGACCCGAAAGGCCTCGCTGACCTTCGGCAGCTCGGGCAGCGCATGCGCCACCCGGACCTTCTCCCGCGCCGCACCGATGGCGATGCCGCACTTCCAGTTCAGCCAGTGCGCGCAGGACTTGGTGGCGCCGCAATTCCAACCGTTGCGCAGGTCGTACTCACGGATGAGCGTGAGCAGGCGCCAGGTGGCGGCGTTGATGTGAGCGGCGAGCTCGGTGATCTGGTCTTCGAGGGCTTGCAGGGCGGGTTGGGGGAGGGCGGCGGTCATGGGGCACCTCGCGGGAAGCTGTATTTTCATACAGTATTTTCTCATGGGGTGCGGTGGGGTTCAGGGGTGGTGTTTAATCAAATGTGTCGCCTCAACTTGCGAGTGCAATTACGATTCGCCCCGGTCGATTAACGCTAAGGTAAGCGGTGATCAGCGCGGAGCGGTTGCTCGGGTAACAATGGCGAAGCCATGCCGAAGCAGGCGCGGAGTGCTGAACGTCCGTGTGAGCCGCAGGCGAACGACTTGACCGACTTGTTAAATTTTTTCTTGCAAGTAGGCATCGGTTGCCGCGGCCAGTTGTTTGATGAAGTGAATATTTCTGCGAAGATCATCTCGCTTGACAGCGTGCGCCGCTGGCTGGCCCTCCCCTGAAACGGGGCGCCAAGACCGATGTGCGACATCTCCCCGTTTCTTCGCAAGTGCATTGAGTTCAATTCTGGCCTGCGCAGGCTCGCAATTGTTCCAAGACCAGGCTTCAGTGATATCTAGGCTGAGATATTTTTTAAAGATGGGCCGCACCCTATCCGTGCTCGGCGTGTGAAAGATCTTTAAATCGTTCGAGAGCGACTCTCTGAAAAACTGCGCCAAGTGAGGTTCGCTATTCGGACCATTCGCGACCTTCTCTACAGCCTCAATCAGCCGATCCTCAAAGTAAGTTTCCAACGCAGCCAGCGCCATGACTAGACTAGCGCGCTTCAAGACTTCGATTTCTGGCGGCGGTGGATTCGAATTCAACGCATCGAAGTGATTGAGTAAATCAACCGCATCTAGAATCGCATGTTCGAAGGCTTGAAAAGCTTGAGATGCCATTCCTTAAAATCTAACGCTGCCGCAATGGGCCGGAAAGCCGCGGAACGATTTGGAGGTCCGAGCGCTGCAACGCAGCGCGGAAGTTCACGGCCTTGTTAGGGTGCCAAGTCACTTGGGTTTCGCTTCTCCATAATCACCAGTGCCTTACGAACAAGCGAAGTATCAGCCTCACCGAAGACAATCTGCGCAGCAGTCTCAGGATAAGACGATGTAGCTCCGAGTCGATACAGCTCTAGGAATCGCTCTGCATTCACCTCCGCAACCGGCAAATGAACGGTAAGGCGATGCTTGCAGTCGGCCAAGCACTGAGGACAGTACACGAGCAAACGCCCCTCGGCAGATTCCTCCGAGTACGGCTGAGTAACGACATGAAGATCTCGACGCGATCCGCACCTGGAGCAACGTACCGCGTGAATCGGAGGCATTCTAACGCTTGAGCTCAGGTGCGTTTGAGGCGACGCCCGCTTTTACGGCAGCAAAAGTGAGTGGCGGGTCAAACCTCACCTGCAGCGATTTGTTGGGCGCCCGGCTTCTCATGCGCCGAGTGATTCCCGAGTTCTTGTAAATATGGCCTGCAGAGTACCTCTCAAGCCGCCAATCTCGTGCTTAGTACGTGGTACCCGAATTGAATCAAGCAGTTGCTTCCGAACCTCTTCGCTCTTCGAAGCAGCCATTAAATGAAGAAAAGGCATGTGGTCGCACAGCACCCACGGAATTTCGGGCCTCAGCGCATGCCGCAGGGTCTCTTTCGCAAAATCCGGCTTATTTTTCACGGTACGGAACAACTTTCCGATATCACGTACTTTTTCATTCGGGTGAAACACCAACATTTGTACAATCTCCTGGTTGTTCTCGCGCCGTTGGGCTAAAAGGCCCGCTAACGCCGCCTGAACATACGCATCAGGCTCTTCCCGGAAAATTTTAGCTAGCTTATCGATTCGAGCTTTTGGCAACTCCGTGCGACTCAGCAAATAAGCGGCCTCCATTCTGAGATATCGATCCTCAGTGGATCTAATTACACGCTTCCAGCAGTGGTTGATGGTGTCGTCCGTCAATGTACTCAGATACCTGAGGGCACGAAGGCATTCTGCCTCTTGATGGGGAAAGATGATTTGCTTGTCCTCGATCATCTTCATAACGGCAGTTTCAATGCCTCGTTTTCTCGGGAATCGCCTAGCTGTCGCAATTAGCTTCTTCGTGAGCTTGGAATCGGCACTCTTAGCAATTTCAGCCAAGAGACGAGTCACGTAAACATCGCTTTCAAGCAGCGAATGTGCAGTCATCCAGCGATTAAAAGCTCGAAGGCTTAATCCCTCCAATGGCGTTCTTGCCCCAAGTATCTTTTGCCCGGCATGAGTATCCCGTTTCGCGATGTCAGATAGAGACGCGAGATACGATTTTCGAGCAGCAGCAGGAACAACAGCCCCCTTATGGTTCTGCTGTATGTCATCAATCAATTTGGATAGATCATCGACACGATCATCAATGAGCAATCTTGAAATTTCCCCCAGGTGCTCATCGTAAATCTTGGTCTTGGCGGTCTGAACATTAAGGTGTAATGATCGAAGCGTTCTTGCCATGAGAAGGACACAACGTCGCGCGTCCTCACGTGTCTTGGCAAATATTCGGACATCGTCCATGTATCTGAAGTATTTGATATCAAGCTCTTTCTCCAGATTGATGAAAGCCTCATCAAGCGGGATTAGGAAAACATTGCCTAGAAAGCTTGAAACAAAATTGCCTTGAGGAATTCCACGATGGTGCGCTCGGCCATCCCTTGTTCGGTCACACCAGCTTTCTAAAAAGAGGCACATGAGATTTACCAGTTCGGTCTCATGCGGAAGATGCCTGAGCAGGTGATCTCGCAGGATCGGGAGCTGAATATTCTCGAAATACGCGGCGATGTCCGAGGTTGCGAGAAATCGATATCCTTCTATCTGAAAAATTCTTCTCGTCTTTTCGTCAAATATAGGCCAAAGGCGATACCAGCCTTCGAAGGGGTCTACTTCCTCTCGGATAGTCTTTTTCTTTAGGAAGGGAAGTTCTGTGATATCGCTTTCACGGAAGATTGGCCCTTTCTTCGGAATAGGAATTTTCAACCGCCAACTGAATACCGACTCCGGAAGCTTTTTATCGATCTCTGCCGCCATAAGCAGTACTAGTGCAGATAGGACAGTTCGGTCATGTATCGGAATAACCGCTCCAGGCCTAAAGGCCAGCGGACCTTTTGGAACTTCGATTCGGAAAAGTGGCCTAGGCTGATATGTATTGGTCCGAAGCCGATTGATCGTTTCCTGCACGAGATGAGCAAGGTCTAGCCCATAAACATCTGTCGAGTAGAGATCTTCAGAAAAGTCCTGCTTTGTGTCGCTTCGAGCAAGATGCCACCCCCTCGTGATGGTCTCCTTTGTCAGCAGTTCTTTCCAAAGCTTTGCCACGGTTGCCTCCGCTCGTTGTTAGGGCGCCCAACAGCTAATTATACGGACCATTTCGCCTATCTCCCTTCCTGCTATCTCCGCGCCGACATGATGTGTGATCATTATTTCCTCTTTACAACAACCAGTTACGCAGCGGCCAAGATCAAACTCGTATTCAACGCTACTAGCCCGGTCTATCAAACCTCGCGGGGGAATCGGGCCCACGCTTTCAGCCAAAGCCATCTAAGACCGCCATCCATCCACTTCAGCCTAGGCACCAAACCCACCCCCCGCAACGCAACTGCCACCAGGCCACGCAAATAATGAGACCCACCACACACTCCCTTGCGCCCCCGCCCCCCACCACGTAGCTTATCTCCACCCCAACAAGGCGACCCCCGCATGACGATCAGCGTAGGCGTGGTGATGGATCCCATCGCCGACATTACGTACAAGAAGGACAGCACCCTGGCGATGCTCTGGGCGGTGCAGGACCGGGGCTGGGAGCTCTGGTACATGGAGCCGCGGCACCTGTCGCTGGTGCAGGGGGTGCCGCGGGCGTTCATGGCGCCGCTGGAGGTGCACCGGGATTCTTCGGACTGGTTTGACCTGGGCGAGGGGCAGGACCGGGATCTGGCGGAACTGGACGTGATCCTGATGCGCAAGGATCCGCCCTTCGACAACGAGTTTGTCTACAACACCTACATCCTCGAGGCGGCCGAGCGGCTGGGCACGCTGGTGGTGAACCGCTGCCAGTCGCTGCGCGACTGCAATGAGAAAATGTTTGCCAACCAGTTCCCGGAGTGCTGCCCGCCGGTGCTGGTGAGCGGCGACATGGCGCGGCTGCGCGCCTTCTACGACGAGCACGGCGACGTGATCTACAAGCCGCTGGACGGGATGGGCGGCACCTCGATCTTCCGCGTTGGCCCCGGGGACCCGAACCTGTCGGTGATTCTCGAGACGCTGACCGAGCACGGCACGCGCACGATCATGGCCCAGCGCTACATTCCCGAGATCAGCGAGGGTGACAAGCGCATCCTGGTGATCAAGGGCGAGCCGGTGCCCTACTGCCTGGCGCGGCTGCCCTCCCGGGGGGAGACCCGCGGCAACCTCGCCGCCGGCGGTACCGGGCGGGCGCAGCCGCTGTCCGAGCGGGACAAGTGGATCGCCGCGCAGGTCGGCCCGACGCTGGTGGAGAAGGGCCTGCTCTTTGTCGGCCTGGACGTGATCGGCGACTACCTCACGGAGATCAACGTCACCAGCCCCACCTGCATCCGCGAGATCGACGCGGCCTACGAGCTGGATATCGGCGGCCAGCTCATGGACTGCATCGCCGCGGAGCTGGCGGCGCGCGAGTAGTACCGTGGCCACCGCGGCGGCACCCGCAGCGCCCCGGGACCGGCTGGTCCTGGCGCTGCTGCCCGCCGCCGCGGTGCACGCCCTGCTGATCTTCGGCCTTACCTTCAACGCGCTCACCCGCGAAAGCCCCCCGCAGCAGCTGGAAGTGACGCTGGTGCAGGCCCCCGACCGCGCGCCGCTGGAAGCCAGCCACCTCGCCCAGGCAGACCAGCGCGGCAGCGGTGATCGGGCGGAGCAGGACCAGGCGCCACGGTCCGCGCCGTCGATGCCCGTGCCGACGCAGCAGGCGGAACAGCGCGCGAGCCGCGGTGCGGGGGAGGGCGGCGACACGGCCCGGGCCCCGCTTACCGCCCGGCGCAGTGAGCAGCGCACGGTGGCCGAGCGCGGCGAGACCGCCGGCGGTGACCCGGCGGACCAGCTGGCCGCCCTGCAGCGGCGGCTGGCGGCCCTCGAGGCCTCGGTGCAGGACCGCGAAGAAGCGAGCTCCACGGACCCGCGGGTGCGGACGCTCACGGCGGTCTCGGCGAAGAGCGCGGTGGAGGCGGATTACCTGCAGGCCTGGCGGGAGCGGCTGGAGACCGTCGGCAACGCCTATTACCCCCGCGCTTCCCTGCGCTACGGGCTCTACGGCGCCCTGCGCATGCGCGTGGTGCTCCGCAGCGACGGCAGCCTGGAGCGCGTGGACCTGCTCGACTCCTCCGGCTACGCGGTGCTCGACGAGGCGGCCCTGAAGATCGTGCGCATGGCCGCGCCCTATGCCCCCTTCCCCCCGGCGCTGCGCGAGAAGGCCGACAAGCTGGAAATCATCCGCACCTGGGACTTTGCACCCGTCGGGGGGTAGCGGCCCGCAGGGCTTTGGGGGCAAACTGTTTCCATGGCCACTGCCCGACACTCCAGCCAATGCCTGCGGGATCACTTCCTGCTCGCCATGCCCAGCCTCGACGAAGGCATCTTCGCGCACAGCGTGACCTACATCTGCGAGCACGGCGAGGCCGGCGCCATGGGGCTGGTCATCAACCGCCCGCTGGATCTGGACCTCGACGAGATCTTCGATCACCTGGAGATCGAGACCCGCCACGACTTCAGCGACATCCCCGTCATGGCCGGCGGCCCGGTGCAGACGGACCACGGCTTCATCCTGCACCGCCCGGGCCCCGCGGCCTGGGACGCCACCCTGCAGGTGACGAAAGAGCTGCTGCTCACCACCTCGCAGGACATCCTCCGCGCCATCGCCGCCGGCGAGGGCCCGCGCGAGTACCTCGTGGCCCTCGGCTACGCCGGCTGGTCCGCCGGGCAGCTCGAGGAGGAGATCACCCGCAACAGCTGGCTGACGATGCCGGCGGACCCGGCGATCATCTTCCACACACCCCCGGAGCAGCGGCTGCAGGCCGCCGCCGGGCGTCTCGGCATCGACATGAACCTCATCAGCAGCGAGGCGGGGCACGCCTGAAGGCGGTGGCAGCCGTACGCACCCTGCTGGCCTTCGATTTCGGCCTCACGCAGATCGGCGTCGCCGTGGGCAACGCCGTGCTCGGCACCTGCGAGCCGCTGACGGTGCTGCGGGCGAAGGAGGGGCAGCCGAACTGGGACGAGACTGCGAAGCTCCTCGAGGAATGGCAGCCGGACCTGCTGCTGGTGGGAGACCCGCTGAACATGGACGGCACGCCGAGCGAGATCGGCGTGCGGGCGCGCCGTTTCGCCCGGCGCCTGCACGGGCGCTTCGGCAAACCGGTGGAGCTGGTGGACGAGCGGCTGACCAGCCACGCCGCCAAGGCCGAGGCCCGGGAGCGCGGCCACCGCGGTGACTACCGGAAGGACCCGGTCGACAGCCTCGCCGCGAGCCTCATTCTCGAGAGCTGGCTCGCCGGGAACGGCTAGCGCAATCAGCCGTCGTCGATGCTGAGGTTGACCCGGCTGGCGACCCCGCGCTGGCCCTTGTCGTGCAGCTTGATGCCGAGGCGCACGTCGTTGGCCGAGTCGGCGCTGCGGATCGCCTCCTCGCGGCTGATGAGGCCGTCCTTGTAGGCGGCCAGCAGCGACTGGTCGAGGGTCATCATGCCCTGCTCGTTGGAGCGGGAGATCACACCCTTGATCTCGTGCACCTGGCCGTTGCGGATGTGGTCCGCGATCAGCGCGGAGTTCAGCAGCACCTCCATCACCGGCACCCGCCCGGGCCCGTTCTTCCGCGGCAGCAGCTGCTGGGCGATCATCGCCTTCAGGTTCAGCGACAGGTCCATCCACACCTGGTTGTGCATCTCGGACGGGAAGAAGCTGAGGATGCGGTCCAGGGCCTGGTTGGCGTTGTTCGCGTGCAGGGTGCACAGGCAGAGGTGGCCGGTTTCCGCGAAGGCGAGGGCGTGGGACATGGTCTCGGCGTTGCGCACCTCGCCGATAAGGATCACGTCCGGGGCCTGGCGCAGGGCGTTCTGCAGGGCGATCTCGAAGGAGGCCGTGTCGAGGCCGACCTCGCGCTGGGTCACCAGGCAGCCGGCGTGGTCATGGATGAACTCGATCGGGTCCTCCACGGTGACGATGTGGCCGCGGGAGTTGCGGTTGCGGTGTCCGACCATGGCCGCCAGGGAGGTGGACTTGCCGGTGCCGGTGCCGCCCACGAACATCACCAGGCCGCGCTTGACCATGGCCAGGTCCTCGATGATCGGCGGCAGGTTGAGCTCGTCCACCCGCGGGATCCGCGTCTGGATGCGCCGGATCACCAGGCCGCAGTTGCCGCGCTGGACGAAGGCGCTGGCGCGGAAGCGGCCGTATTCCTCGGACTGCAGGGCGTAGTTGCACTCGTGGGTGCGCAGGAAGTCGGACTTCTGGGCGTCGGAGAGGGTGCCGAGGACCAGGTCGCGCACCTCGTGCTCCTCGAGGGCCGGGGTCTCGAGGGAGTAGATCTGCCCGTCCACCTTGACCGCGGGTGAGGCCCGGGCCGTCAGGAAGCCGTCGGAACCGTTGCGTTCGACGACCTCGCGCATGAGCTCTTCAACATTCATGGCCTGTGACCTCTCTGGGAGCCCTGGGGTCTAGAAGTCTTCGGGGATGCGCGCCTTCTCGCGGGCGTGATCGCGCGAGACCACGCGCTTGGCCACCAGCTCCTTCAGGCACTGGTCCATGGTCTGCATGCCCACGGCCTGGCCGGTCTGGATGGCCGAGTACATCTGCGCCACCTTGTCCTCGCGGATCAGGTTACGGATCGCCGAGGTCGCGCGCATGATCTCGTGCGCCGCCACCCGGCCGCCGCCCACGCGCTTGAGCAGCGTCTGCGAGATCACCGCCTGCAGCGACTCCGAGAGCATGGAGCGCACCATGGACTTCTCGGCCGCCGGGAACACGTCGATGACCCGGTCGATGGTCTTGGCCGCGGAGGTGGTGTGCAGGGTGCCGAAGACCAGGTGGCCGGTCTCGGCGGCGGTGAGAGCGAGGCGGATCGTCTCGAGGTCGCGCATCTCGCCCACGAGGATGATGTCCGGGTCCTCGCGCAGCGCCGAGCGCAGGGCCTCGGCGAAGCCGAGCGTATCCCGGTGGACCTCGCGCTGGTTGACCAGGCACTTGCGGCTCTCGTGCACGAACTCGATCGGGTCCTCGATGGTAAG
Source organism: uncultured Halieaceae bacterium (assembly GCA_913048495.1). Lineage (GTDB taxonomy): Bacteria > Pseudomonadota > Gammaproteobacteria > Pseudomonadales > Halieaceae > Pseudohaliea. Next base: position 3,792 of record CAJWWA010000065.1, on the reverse strand, counting down.
GATGTGCTCGTACTTGTTGTCGTTGATGTAGTCGATCATCGCCGCCAGCGTGGTCGACTTGCCGGAGCCGGTGGGGCCGGTCACCAGCACCAGGCCCCGGGGCATCATGCACACGTCGCGGAAGACCTGGCCCATGCCGAGGTCCTCCATGGTCCACACGCGGGAGGGAATGGTCCGGAAGACACCGCCGGCGCCGCGGTTCTGGTTGAAGACGTTGACCCGGAAGCGGGCGACGCCCGGCACCTCGAAGGAGAAGTCGGTCTCGAGGAACTCCTCGTAGTCCTTCCGCTGCTTGTCGTTCATGATGTCGTACAGCAGCTCGTGGACCTGCTTGTGCTCGAGCGGGGGCAGGTTGATGCGGCGGACGTCGCCGTCGACACGGATCATGGGCGGCAGCCCGGCGGAGAGATGCAGGTCCGACGCGCCCTGCTTCGCGCTGAACGCCAGGAGTTCAGTAATGTCCATGCTTCCGGTCCCCCTCGACACGTCCGTTGTCGCCGCAGCGGGCGCCTTAAGCTACCATGCAGCCATGGACGCGGATTGCATTGCGGGCAATATAGCAGAGGTCTCGGAACGGGTCAGGGCTGCGGCAGAAAAAGTCGGCCGGGCTCCGGAGACGGTCCAGGTGCTCGCCGTGAGCAAGACCCACCCGGCCGAGGCGGTCCGGGCCGCCTTCGCCGCCGGCCTGCGCCACTTCGGCGAGAACTACCTGCAGGAGGCCGAGGACAAGATCGCCGCCACCGCGGACCTCGACGGCATCCACTGGCATTTCATCGGCCCTATCCAGTCCAACAAGACCCGCGCCATCGCCGCGCACTTCGACTGGGTGCACAGCGTCGACCGGCTGAAGATCGCCCGGCGCCTCTCCGAGCAGCGCCCGGAGAACCGGCCGCCCCTCAAGGTCTGCCTGCAGGTGAACATCTCCGGCGAGGCGAGCAAGTCCGGCGTCGAGCCCGCCGCGCTGCCCGCACTCGCCGCCGCCGTGGCGGAACTGCCGCGGCTGGAGCTGCGCGGCCTCATGGCTATCCCCGCCCCCTTCGCGGACGAAGCGAAGAAGCGCGAGCCCTTCGCCCGGCTGGCCGCCCTCCTCGCCACGCTTGGCGAAACGCTGCCCGGGCTCGACACGCTGTCCATGGGCATGTCCGCGGACCTCGAGGCGGCCATCGCCGAGGGCGCAACCCTGGTGCGCATCGGCACGGCGATCTTCGGCCCGCGGGGCACGTGATCCACCCCGCGTTTTTTACCCACTGAGCGGCGTGTATACTCGCGGGTCTCCCGAGACACCGGAATTCAAGCCGTGGCAGAGATCCGCATAGCCTTCGTCGGCGCCGGCAACATGGCCGCCAGCATCATCGGCGGGCTCGTGGCCAAGGGGCATCCGCCGGCCAACCTGAGCGCCAGTGACCCGTCGCCGGAGAGCCTCGAGCGCCTGCGCGAGGTGGCCCCGGTCGCGACCAGCACTGACAACCGCGCCGCGGTCGAGGGCGCCGACGTCGTCATCCTCGCCGTGAAGCCGCAGGTCATGGAACAGGTCTGCACCGACATCGCCCCGGCGCTGGCCGGCGGTGACACCGTCGCCCTGTCCATCGCCGCGGGCATCCCCGTGGCCAGCCTCGAGCGCTGGCTCGGCCCCGGCGTGCCGGTCATCCGCTGCATGCCGAACACGCCGGCGCTCCTCGGCGCCGGCGCCAGCGGCCTCTACGCGACCGGCGCCGTGAACGAGAGCCAGCGCGCCCACGCCGCGAAGATCCTCTCCGCGGTGGGTCTCGTGCGCTGGGTGGAGGCAGAAGATGACCTGCACGCGGTGACCGCCGTCTCCGGCAGCGGCCCGGCCTACTTCTTCCTGTTCATGGAAGCCATGGCGGCGGAGGGCGAGCGCCTGGGCCTCGACCGGGAAACCGCCACCGCCCTCACCGCACAGACCTGCCTCGGCGCCGCGCGGATGGCCGCCGAGAGCGGCGTCGAACTCGCCGAGCTGCGCCGGCGGGTCTGTTCCCCCGGCGGCACCACCGAGCGCGCCATCGAGAGCTTCCGCGGCGACGGCCTGGAGGCCACGGTCGCCCGGGCCATGGCCGCCTGCCTCGCCCGCTCGAAGGAAATGGCCGACGAGCTGGGCTGAGCGCCTCTCCCGCAAGGACACCAAACCATGAGCGCCATGAACGAGATCTTCGCCTACCTGGTCCAGACGGCCCTGAGCCTGTACCTGCTGGTCATGCTCCTGCGCTTCCTGTTCCACTTCGCCCGGGCGGACTTCTACAACCCGATCAGCCAGTTCGTGGTGCGCGCCACCAACCCCCTGGTGCGGCCCACGCGGCGGCTGTTCCCCGCCTTCGGCCGTTTCGACAGCGCCTCGCTGGTGCTCGCCGTGGTCCTGCAGGCGCTGGGCATCGTCAGCCTGCTGCTGCTTCACGGCGCCGGCCTGGTCGGGCCCACGCTGATCCTCGCCTGGTCGGTGATCGGCGTCCTCGGGCTGCTGGTCAACATCTACTTCTTCGCCCTGCTGGCCATGATCATCATCAGCTGGGTCGCCCCCACCAGCCGGCACCCGGCGCTGCTGCTGCTCTGGCAGATCACCGAGCCGGTGATGGCGCCGGTGCGGCGCATCCTGCCGCCCATGGGCGGCCTCGACTTCTCGCCGATCCTGGTGTTCATCCTGATCAACGTGCTGCAGATCGCCCTGCGCCACATGGCTGCCGGCGTGGGCCTGCACCCGGCGCTGGTCATGGGTGTGTGACGGAACGACCGTGGCAACGCACGCCCACGGCGGCTCCGTCGGCCTGGTCACGCCGCAGACGCTGCACTTCGACGAGCCCCTGACCCTCGCCTGCGGGCGGGTGCTGCCCGCCTACGACCTCGTCTACGAGACCTACGGCGAGCTCAACGCCGCGCGGGACAACGCCATCCTCGTCTGCCACGCGCTCTCCGGCCACCACCACGCCGCCGGCCGGCACAGCGCCGACGACCGCAAGCCCGGCTGGTGGGACGAGTGCATCGGCCCCGGCAAGCCGATCGACACGGAGCGCTTCTTCGTCGTCTCGCTGAACAACCTGGGCGGCTGCCACGGCTCCACCGGGCCGGCCTCCATCAACCCGGCGACGGGCCAGCCCTGGGGCCCGGAGTTCCCGGCGCTGCGCGTGCGCGACTGGGTACACAGCCAGGCCCGGCTGGCCGATGCGCTGGGCATCGACTGCTGGGCGGCCGTGGTCGGCGGCAGCCTCGGCGGCATGCAGGCCATGCGCTGGGCATTGGAATACCCGGACGCCACGCGCCATTGCGTCGTGATTGCCTCGGCCATGAAGCTGTCCGCGCAGAACATTGCCTTTAATGAGATCGCGCGCAACGCGATCATGTCAGACCCCGAGTTTCACGGTGGCCGCTATCTGGAGCACAACACCCTGCCGCGACAGGGGCTGTCGCTGGCGCGCATGATCGGCCACGTGACCTATCTGTCGGACGATGGCATGAAAGAGAAATTCGGCCGCGATCTGAAAGCCGGCGATCTCCGTGTCGGCGCCGAAGGGCCGGTCGAGTTTCAGGTGGAAAGCTATTTGCGCCATCAGGGCTCGCGATTTGCCGAAACCTTTGACGCCAATACCTATCTGCTGATGACCAAAGCGCTGGATTACTACGATCTGGCGCGCGAGTACGACGACGACCCGGTCGCCGCCTTCAGTCACGCCAAGTGCGCATTTATGGTGGTGTCATTCACCTCGGACTGGCGCTTTGCTCCCAGCCGTTCGCGGGAAATTGTCGACGCGCTGGTCGCGGCCGGTAAATCGGTGAGCTACGCGG